>JBBKVN010000237.1:0-4917 GCA_037968455.1 Rhodoferax sp. | reverse complement strand
CGCGTGTCTTGCAGGGCAAGCGTGGCCTCACGGGGGTCGTCCGCCAACGCCTCGACTGCGCCGTAGAGCAGACCCAAAATGACTCGCGCCCGCAGCCGGGTGTCACCGGGCAGCAAGATTCCCAGCGCCTGCAGTTGACCCACGGTTTGCATCATGGCGCCCAGGCCTTGGCGCTCCCGTATGTCGAGCCAACCCTGGGTGCCCAGCACGGCGGGGGCATCGGTCAGGCCAATGCGCCGGGCTTGATCGTCTTGCCCGGCCTGTAAAAAGGCATCCACGGCAGCTAAAAACGCGCCCCAGGCGTCCGCGCCGCCGGCCAAGGCTTTGTCTCGAGTTTGCGTGGCGAGTTCCACCAAACTGGCGTCCAACTCCTCTGCCACGGCGGCAAATAAGCCCCTTTTGTCGCCAAAGTGGTGGTAAAGCGCACCTGTGGTGACGCCCGCCATGCGGCAAAGTTCACCCAAAGGGGTGGCCTTAAAGCCTAGTTGCCCAAACAATTGGCGGCCTGCTGCGCGCAGCGCCGCCCGGGTGGCCTCGGCATTGAGCTTGCGGCCATCCGTGACGGGGGCTGAAGTGCCGGCTTGTCTCTGGGGTGACTTGTGTTGCATAACGTAATTATGTATTCTCCAGCATCTTGCCCAATTGAGGCAAGTTTGACCTGTTTATTTCTCAAGGACTTCTCCCATGGCCCACGTCGCTCAATTCTTTGCCGCTCTGCTGCTGGTTCTTCATGTTTACATCGTGTTGCTGGAAACTGTGTTGTTCAAAACCCGGGGCCGCAAAGCGTTTGGCATCAGCAAAGAGCACGCAGAGATCATGGCGCCCGCCTTGTCAAACCAGGGTTGCTACAACGGCTTTCTGGCCGCTGCCCTGGCCTGCGGATTTTTGCTGCCCGACCCGGCCACGGCGCACGCCTTCACGGTGTACGGCATGACTTGCATCGCGGTGGCGGGTGTTTGGGGTGCGCTGACGGTGACGGTTCGCATTCTCTTTGTGCAAACTGTGCCGGCGGTGCTGGGGCTGCTGGCTTTGTACCTCGCTTGAGGGGTGGTTTTATATAAGAAATAGGGCTCTGGCGCTCTATCTATAAGCGGGGGCAGCTATCAAATAGATAGTGAAATATTGTGGAGTTGCAATCACGTGGGGGACAGCGCATCAGGCGCAGGGCTGGGGTGTGCCTCTAGACTTGAGCCTATTTGCAACCCAGTTTTTCCGGAGTTTTGTTTCATGTCCATTGCCTCGCCGCTGTTTCAGCCCTTCACGCTGAAGTCTCTCAAACTCGCCAACCGCATCGTCATGGCGCCTATGACACGCTCTTTCTCGCCCGGTGGCGTTCCCACCCCCGAGGTGGCCGAGTATTACCGCAAGCGGGCCGCCGCCGCCGTGGGCCTCATCGTGTCTGAAGGCACGGTGGTGGAGCGCCCCGCCGCCGCCAACGACCCCAAGGTGCCCCGTTTTTGGGGCGAGGACGCGTTGGCCGGTTGGCAAAACGTGATCAACCAGGTGCACAGCGTCGGTGGCGTCATGGCGCCCCAGCTCTGGCACGTGGGCGCCGTGCGCAACTCTCGCATCGACTGGGTGCCGCCACAGCCCTGGGACTCCCCGTCGGGTTACTCCCGGCCTGACAAACAATTTTGCGAACCCATGACGGATGAGGCTATTGCCGACGCCATCGCCGCCTTTGCCCGTGCAGCCGGTGCTGCCAAACGCCTGGGCTTTGAGGCCATTGAGCTGCATGGCGCTCACGGCTACCTGATTGACCAGTTCTTCTGGGATGGCACCAACCTGCGCAACGACCGCTTTGGCGGCAGCAGCCTGGTGGCGCGCGGCCGTTTTGCTGCTGACATTTTGAAAGCGGTGCGGGCTGAAGTGGGGCCTGACTACCCCGTCATCATTCGACTGTCGCAGTGGAAGCAGCAGGACTACACCGCGCGCATGGCCCAAACGCCGGACGAGATGGCCGCTTGGTTGCAGCCCTTGGCGGACGCGGGCGCCGACATCTTCCATTGCTCGCAGCGCCGCTTCTGGGAGCCAGAGTTTGATGGGTCTGATTTGAACTTTGCCGGTTGGGCCAAGAAGCTTACCGGCTGCCCGACCATTACCGTCGGTTCCGTGGGCTTGAGCGGTGAGTTCATTGCCGCCTTTGGTGGGGAGTCCTCACAGCCGGCCTCGCTGGACGAGCTGATGCGCCGATTCAACCGGGGCGACTTTGATTTGGTGGCCGTGGGCCGTGCCCTGATCAGCGACCCGGACTGGGTGTTGAAGGTGCGCGATGACCGTTCGGCCGAATTGTCTAATTTTTCACCCACCGATCTCGCCACTTTGGTTTGATCTACTTGGCGACAGTAAGGGCTTCTTGAATCTCAAATGTTTGGGTATCCTGTAGAGATAACTACAGGAGACAACACTTTGACAACACAGAAACTGATGCTGGATTATGTTTTTGAACATGAGGACAACCACGCAGACGCCGTCTACCTGACCCAGCCCACGGGCGGCGGTCAGGTAGTGGACTACACCTGGCAACAGGTGATGGACCAGTCCCGCCGCATGGCCACGCACTTAAAGGCTCAAGGGCTCGAGCCCGGCGCCCGAATTGCGATCCTGTCCAAAAACTGCGCTCACTTCATCATGTCGGAGTTGGCCATCTGGTTGGCCGGTGGCACCACAGTGGCCATCTTCCCAACAGAGACTGCCGAGACTGTGCGCTTTGTGCTGGAGCACAGCGGAGCAAGCCTATTGTTTGTCGGCAAGCTCGACACCTGGGACCAGCAGCAACCTGGCGTGCCCGCTGGCATGCCTTGCATTGCCTTGCCCTTGGCACCCAAAACCAGTTTCGAGACCTGGGACTCCATTACTGCCCGCACCGCACCGCTGGCCGGCAAGGTGCAGCGCCCTGGCTCCGACATTGCCATCCTCATGTACACGTCCGGCTCCACAGGTCAGCCCAAAGGCGTGATGCACAACTTTGAGCGGATCACCCGCGCCAGCGAGTTCATTGTCAAAGACGTGGCCGAGCGCTTGGCGGGCCGTGCGGAAAACCGCTGCCTGTCTTACCTGCCATTGGCGCACGTGTTTGAGCGGGCCTGGGTCGAAGGGGCCTCTTTGGTGGACGGCAAGACCCATGTTTACTTTGCCGAGTCTTTGGACACCTTTTTGCAGGACTTGAACCGCGCCCGGCCAACCACCTTTATCTCGGTGCCGCGCCTATGGCTCAAGTTTCAGCAAGGCGTTTTCTCCAAAATGCCTCCGAAAAAGTTGGACTTGCTGCTCAGCATTCCCATCCTGCGTGGCATTGTGGGTCGCAAAATTCTCAAAGGTTTGGGGCTGGACCAGACCTTGCTGGCGGGCAGTGGCTCGGCGCCCATTCCGGCTGAGTTGATCTCGTGGTACCGCCGTTTGGGCCTGAACCTCAACGAGGGTTACGCCATGACGGAGGACTTTGCCTACTCGCACAACTCCACCCCCGCCATCAATGCCCCCGGCTGCGTGGGCGTGCCCATGCCCGGTGTGCTGGTTCGCATCAGCGAAGAGGGCGAGATTCTGATCAAGTCGCCCGGCCAAATGGTGGGCTACTACAAGCGCCCCGACCTGGACGCCGAAGTCTTCACCGAAGACGGCTATTTCCGCACCGGCGACCAAGGGGAGCGCCGTGCCGACGGCCTGCTCAAAATCACTGGACGCGTGAAAGAACTGTTCAAAACTTCCAAAGGCAAGTATGTGGCGCCCGCGCCCATTGAAAACCGTTTGAACGCCCACGCCTTGATCGAAACGAGTCTGGTCTCCGGCGTGGGGCAGCCCTCTGCCTACGCCATGGTCGTGTTGGCCGAACACCTGCGCCCCAAGCAGGGCGACGCCGCCTTCAGGTTGGACGCAGAAGCGCAGCTCACCGAATTGCTCAAAGACATCAACGCTGAGTTGGCGGACTACGAGAAGTTGCAGATGATCGTCATTGCCAAAGAGCCGTGGACGATTGAGAACGGCTCCCTCACTCCGACCATGAAGATCAAGCGCAATCGCATCGAAAGCGATGTGAGCCCCCAACTCGAAGCCTGGTACGCCGGGCGGGCGAAGGTGCAGTGGGCGTAATGGCGTAAGTTGGGACGGGGCGTCAAACCCTGTGCCGACCAACGCTTGGCCCGGGAAGTCCGCCGGGTTTTCAATTTTTGATGGCCTCAACCATTGAGCCATTGACCGACTTGGCCTTGCGACAAGGCCAGGCTGTGTGCCTGGTCTTTTGACTTGCGAACCACTCAATCGTTGAGATCCACCCCCAAGGCAGTCAGTTTTTTGGCAAATGAATCCCTTCGTTTCGCGGCCTTTGCCGCCGTTTCGATGGCCGCCTGAATGGCCTTGGGTCCCTTTTTTTCAAGGGTTTTGATCAATCCGAACTTGTGAGCAGCATCTGCCTCCGCTCGTTGAAAGGCGGCGATGAGTTCGGCAGGGGCAGGGGATGGATTCACAAGGACCTTATTGTCTAAAGCGCTATTTTCTGCGTTTTTTCGCGCGCTTCATCCGTTGAATACAGGGCGGCGCTAGTGTGATGCGTGTAAAAACGTGAAGTTAGTGGATGGGCAAGCGCGGCAAACTCCAAAGCGGCCAATAGTTGGCAGTTAAGTAGCGGTTGTGCCTATTTCAACGGCTCAGGCCATCACATGAAACCGGGGCGTGGCAGAAGGCCGCCATCATACGGCGAGCGAGATCATCAGCGCTGACGTGGTCGGTGGTGGTACATGCGCCGCGACCATGACAAGCGCACGTAGTCATCGAAAATGACAGCAATGTCATGCACGGCCGCTCGTCGGGCGCCCCCGGGTGGGTTGTAATGCAGCAGGTCGATCATCTCTTGTGCCGTCGCAGTGCGTTCGGCCCGAAGCATTGGCCTGGCGCCCCACCGCCGGATTCACCACGGACATT
>JBBKVN010000236.1:0-9920 GCA_037968455.1 Rhodoferax sp. | reverse complement strand
ATGGCCCACCGCATGGAATGCGGCGTCTGGGAACTCTTTGTGCCCGGTGTCGGCGAGGGCGCGCTGTACAAATTCGCAGTCTTGGGCGCCGATGGTCTGTCCACCCTCAAGGCCGACCCTTACGCTTTGTATGCCGAGCCCGGCTCGGGCCACGCCAGCGTGGTCAGCCGACTGCCTGACCCCGTGCAAAGGCCGCCCGGCCTGCGTGCAGGCGCCAATGCATTGACGGCACCCATGAGTATTTACGAGGTGCATGTGGGCTCTTGGCGGCGCCCTCATGGACATTGGCCGGACTGGGCATTTCTGGCGCAGACCCTGGTGCCCTATGTGGCGGACCTGGGCTTTACCCACCTGGAGTTGCTACCCGTCAGCGAGCATCCGTTTTACGGTTCCTGGGGTTACCAACCCACCGGCTTGTATGCGCCCACATCCCGTTATGGCGCCATGGCGTCGTTCCGGGATTTTGTAACGGCAGCCCACGACGCGGGCCTGCAGGTGCTGCTGGACTGGGTGCCTGCCCACTTCCCGGCCGACGCGCATGCGCTGGCCCAGTTTGACGGCACGGCTCTGTTTGAACATGCCGATCCGCGCGAAGGGGTCCACGCGGACTGGAACACGCTGATTTACAACTACGGCCGGCATGAGGTGCGCAACTTCTTGGTAGGCAACGCCCTATTCTGGATTGAGCGTTACGGCGTGGACGGCTTGCGCGTGGACGCGGTGGCCTCCATGCTGTACCGGGACTACAACCGCCCGCCGGGCGAGTGGATTCCCAACAAAGATGGCGGCCGCGAAAACTATGAAGCCATTGCCTTCTTGCGCGAAGTCAACCGGGTGCTGGGCCAAGAGGCGCCGGGCGCCATCACGCTGGCCGAAGAGTCCACCGCCTTTGCCGGCGTGACCGCGCCGCCCTGGAACGGTGGCCTGGGCTTTCACTACAAGTGGAACCTGGGTTGGATGCACGACACCCTGTCGTACTTTGCCATGGACCCGGTGCACCGCGCGCACCACCATCACCGCCTGAGCTTTGCCATGATGTACTCCTACAGCGAGCACTATGTGCTGGCGCTGTCCCACGACGAGGTGGTGCATGGCAAGAGCGCCCTGTACAACAAGATGTGGGGTGACCCCTGGCAAAAGCGGGCCAATCTGCGGGCCCTGTACGCCTTGATGTACGCCCACCCCGGGCGTAAATTACTCTTCATGGGGGCGGAACTCGGCCAGTTGCGGGAATGGAACCATGACACCGAGCTGGACTGGGCCTTGCTGGACACCCCGGAGCATGCGGGCATTCAGCGGTTGGTGCGCGAACTCAACCGCCTGTACCGCAGCCATGCGGGCCTGCATGTCCGCGACGACGAACCCGAGGGCTTTGCCTGGCTTGATGTGCATGATCAGGCGCACTCCATCTACAGCTGGGTGCGGCGCGGCCACACCCGTGAAGACCAGGTGGTGGTGGTCTGCAATTTGACGCCCGTGGTCCGCCACGGCTACCGGGTGGGGGTGTCGCTAGCCGGTCGCTGGCAAGAGTTGCTGAACACCGACGCCAGCTACTTTGGCGGCAGTGGCGTGACCAGTGGGGCGGATGGCACTGGTTGCCAGACCGAACCACGACCCGTGCAGGGGCAACCCTACTCGCTGCACCTGACCTTGCCACCACTGGGCGTGCTCTGGCTTGTCCCTGAAAGCGCTGTATGACGCCCGCCCGCAGACCCGTCTTGTAAGTGTCGTGCGGTCTGGGCAGCCTTGGCCGCTGAGCGCCAGTCGAATGACGCTGCCGGGCGGGGGCGGCGCTTCAGCCCGGCCAAGCTGCTCATCGACTCCTTTGCCCGCGCCCTGACCATCGGCACCTGGGACGGTGCCAATATCGAAATCGCGGAGCACGTGGGCCTGGACCACCTTTTCATCTTCGGCCATCGCACCGAGGAGGTCGCCCAGTTGCGGGGCCACGGCTATGCCCCCCGAAGTTACTGCGAGACTACTTTTGACCCCAGCAATGCCATTGACCGGCTGGCCGAGGGCGCGTTTTCCCCAGAAGAACCTGATCGCTACCGCCGTCTGACACAGGTGTTGCTGGACAGCGATTACTACCAGCAGCTTTCCGATTAAGAGGCCTACGTGGCCTGCCAGGAGAAGGTCGATGAACTGTACCGCCAACCTGCCGCCTGGACACGCAGTGCGATTCACAACATGGCCGGCATGGGCGCCTTTGCGTCAGATCGGACAATTCGCGAGTAAGCGAGCGAAAGTTGGCGCATCCAGGCGCTGAATGGTCAATAGAGGTTTACGAGAACTTTACGGCCGCTTCAAGCGGCCGATGTACGTGCGCCCTAGACTCTGCGCATGAGCCAACACCTATTGATGATTGAAGACGATGCCCGGCTGGCGGGCATGGTGAGTGAGTACCTGAGCCAGTCAGGGTTCAGTGTGCGCGTTGCCGGCGATGGGCAGCAAGGCCTGACGGCACTGCAAAACAACCCGCCAGAACTCGTGATATTGGACTTGATGCTGCCCGACATGGAGGGGCTGGAGGTTTGCCGGCGTATTCGCACCCTGCCCGGCGCCTTGGCCCAAATACCGGTGCTCATGCTTACCGCCAAGGGTGACCCCATGGACCGCATTATCGGACTGGAGATTGGGGCGGACGACTACCTGCCCAAGCCGTTTGAGCCACGCGAGTTGTTGGCCCGCATCCGGGCCGTGCTGCGACGCCGGGTGGAAGGGCCACCGGCGGCCACCCAGACCCTGCGATTTGGCACACTGGAGATTGACCGCGATGCACGCACCGTCAACGTTGGCGGGCAAACCTGCGATCTGACCTCGTATCAATTTGACCTGCTGGTTGCCCTGGCGGAACGGGCCGGGCGGGTCTTGAGTCGGGACCAGATCATGGAAGCCGTTCGGGGCCGCGAGTTGGATGCCTTTGACCGCTCCATTGACGTGCACATGGGGCGAATCCGCGCCGCCATCGAGCAAGACGCCAAGAATCCAAAACGCATCCTGACGGTGCGGGGGGTGGGTTATGTCTTCGCCCGCCAGCAGGATTGAGCATGTTCAACAAGCTTTACGTCCGCATCTGGCTCGCCGTTGTCATGGCCGTGGCGGTTTTGACGCTGTTGGTCGCCTGGGCCTGGCGTTTGGCGGCAGAGCCGCCACTGCGCGATGTCGTCGTTCGCAATGGTCAGGGGCAAATCATCGGCAAGGGCCACCCGCGGCGAATGCATGCCCCTGAGGAGATGCGATCAGGCCGCGCGGACGCACAGCCAGATGAGGACGAAGCCGGGGTGACACGCTGGCCGGAACCACGTGGGCGCTACGGATCTGGGCCTGAGTTTTTGGTTCGTATGCAAGACGGTCAAACCGTGTTGATGCATTTGCCACGCGCACCCACCCCCTCCTGGAGTCGACCACCGTTTGGGTTTTTCTGGATGCTGGCACTGGTGGGTCTGGCCGTCGCCCTGGCCACTTACCCCATCATCCGCAAACTCACCCGGCGGTTGGAAAAGCTGCAAAACGGAGTCGAACAATGGGGGGCGGGTGATTTGTCCCTGCGCATTCCCGAAGCAGGTCAGGACGAAGTAGCCTTTCTTGCCAAGCGGTTCAATGTGGCAGCAGAACGGGTAGAGACGCTAGTCAAGTCACATGAATCCCTGCTGGCCTCGCAAAAGTCACTACTGGCCAATGCCTCGCATGAATTGCGCTCCCCGCTGACCCGCATTCGCATGGGGCTGGAGCTGATGGGCGCATCACCCTCGCCCGCATTCAGAACGGAGATTGAACGAAACATCACCGAACTGGACCAATTGATTGAAGAAATTCTGCTGGCCAGCCGCCTGGATGCTCGCGAGGCCGACATGGGCACCATCGAGTCGGTGGACCTGCTGGGCTTGATCGCCGAGGAGTGTGGCCGCGTCGATGCCGACCTGGAGGTGCAGCAAACTCCATTCGCTGACGAATCGACGCCCCGACCAGCTCTGGAGGAACTGCCCGTGCAGGGCGTGGCCAAACTGCTGCGGCGCGCCGTGCGCAACCTGCTGGAGAATGCCCGCCGCCACACCGCGGGTGATGTGGCCGTGACACTGGCGCAGACGAAGGAACAGGTGGTAATTCGTGTCTGTGACCGCGGACCCGGCGTGCCGCCTGCCTTGCAAGAACGCATTTTTGAGCCGTTTTACCGGCTGCCCGGCGCCACGGAGCGCGACGGAGGCGTCGGACTGGGGCTGGCCTTGGTGAAATCGATTGTGTTGCGCCATGGCGGCACGGTGGTTTGCGAGAACCGGGAGGGCGGAGGCGCCTGTTTTGTGGTCTCTTTGCCCTTGTCAGCCCAAAACCGGCGTTAATAGTCTCAAAATGAGACACTTTTGTGGAAAAAGTCCGCCGTATCCCCCAAATGTGGGATGGCCTCAGCGCCCGGGGCTTAGTAAAGTTACACCACTGCTGTCACAGTGATCAAGTATTGAAACCGGCCCGCAAGGGTACAGAGTTTCAAACCTTTAAGAGTCCAACGACGTTCCTTCGGGAACTTTTACAAAGCCACCTTCGGGTGGCTTTTTTTTATGCCAAATTGGCCTGCAGCGCTTATTTCACAAGCGTGAGAAGCTATAGATTCGAGAGCACTTTTGCGGGAGTGACGTCGTTCAGGCAGCGGGTGTGGCCCAAGGGGCAGGTGCGCTCAAAGCAAGGGGCGCAGTCCAACGGGGGTTGGTAGGTGGCATCGTTCTTCAACCAAAGCACCTGCGCACGTGCACTCAGCGGTGGGGTGTGCAGCGGACTGCTCGACCCAAAAATGGCCACCTGAGGAACCCCAAACGCGGCGGCCACATGCATCAGCCCAGAATCATTGCTGATCACCGCTTTGGCCGCCGCGATGGCCGCAAAAGCATGGGTCAACGACGTCTTACCGGCCAAATTCAAGCACTTGCCCGCTTGCACCTGATTCACGGGCGCAGCGATCTCCTCGCACAGCGCGTATTCTTTGCCCGAACCGAGCAGCACCACCGGCAGATCCAACTGGCGAGCCAGTTCGGCAAAATGAGCCGCTGGCCAGCGCTTGGCGGGGCCGAATTCCGCGCCGGGCGCAAACACGTAATACCGACCTCGCACCAAGCCCATGGCGCCCAAGCCATGCTCCACGTCGGTGGCATCAAGATGCAACTGCGGCGTGTCATTCGCCAGATCCGTCGTGGCACCGCTCAAGGCGGAGTAAAACGCCACCATGGGCGGACGTTTGGCTTTGGACGGATTCTTGAGCCGATGGGTCAACAGTCCAATTCGCGCCTCACCCAAATAGCCCACCCGCTTGGGAATGCTCGCCAAAAAGGGCAGTAACGCGCTTTTCAGGGAGTTGGGGCAGACGTAGGCAATGTCAAATTCGCCCTCCATGGCACTGGCCAGTCGACGCCGAGCGCTGAACTGCAATCCGCCATGGGCGAACGGAAACTCGATCACGGCAGACACCTGTGGCATGGCCCGGTAAACCGGCGCCACCCAAGGCAAGGCGCCGACGGTGAGTTTTTCGCCGCGAGCGGCCAGTCGACGCATCAGCGGCTCGGTCATCACCGCGTCGCCAATCCACTGGGGCGCGATGATGAGGGACTTGGGTGCGTTCACCAACGACTCAATGAGCGGCGAAGTGCTCGCCTTCCTTGAGTTTGTACACCGTGCCGCAATAAGGGCACTTGGCCTCGCCGGTTCGGGCCACGTCCAAGTAAACCTTGGGGTGACTGTTCCAGATTTTCATGTCGGCCAAGGGGCTGGGGCAGTACACGCCGCCTTGCAGATTCAGGTCTTTGGCCAACACTTCAATGCTTGATTTGCTCATTTTTTACTCAAAAAATAGGGTGTTTTTCATGCCACAAGCGGCCCAATCGCCGCTTGGCGACAGGACGGGTTAGACCGCGGTCAGCCAGTGGGCGTACTTCGGATTGCGCCCATGGACGATGTCAAAGTACGCCGCCTGAATTTTTTCGGTGATGGGACCGCGGGTTCCGACGTAATCATCGCGACCCAACTCAATGCGGTCCAGCTCGCGAATCGGGGTGACTTCTGCGGCCGTGCCGGTGAAGAAGGCCTCATCGCAAATATAAACTTCGTCGCGGGTGATGCGCTTTTGCACCACTTCCAGCCCCAGGTCTTTGCAGATGTGAAACACCGTATTGCGGGTAATGCCGTTCAGCGCGCCAGCGGACAGGTCGGGGGTGTAAACCACGCCGTTCTTGATCACAAACAGGTTCTCCCCCGCGCCTTCAGAGACAAATCCATTGGCGTCCAACAACATGGCTTCGTCGTAACCATCGTCTGTGGCTTCCATGTTGGCCAGAATCGAGTTGGTGTAATTGCTCACCGCCTTGGCCTGGGTCATGGTGATGTTGACGTGATGGCGCGTGTAACTTGAGATTTTCACGCGAATGCCGCGCTTCATCCCCTCGTCGCCTAGGTATGCGCCCCAAGGCCAGGCGGCCACCATCAGGTGAATGGTGTTGCCTTTGGGGCTTACGCCGAGTTTTTTGTCACCGATCCAGGTCAACGGGCGCAAGTAGCCGGACTCCAGTTTGTTCTCACGCACCACCGCGACTTGAGCCTCATTCACCTCGGCCTGCGTGAAGGGGATCTTCATGCGCAGGATTTTGGCGCTATTGAACAGCCGCTCGGTGTGCTCTGCCAACCGAAAAATGGCGGTGCCATTGGCCCCGTTGTAGGCGCGCACGCCTTCAAACGCACCGCAACCGTAGTGCAGCGTGTGGGTCAGGACATGGATCTTGGCGTCACGCCAATCCACCATCTGGCCGTCCATCCAAATTTTTCCGTCGCGGTCAGACATAGAGGGTGGCATTGGGTTCATGTGAATTCCTTGTGGGTGGACAGGGTCTGCAGGTTGGGCGCCATTTTACGGGGCATGGAGCACCTTGGCGTGGCGATCAGCGGGCGCGCAAAATCATTTGCTCTTTGGTCAGGGTGATGTCAAACCGCGCCAGGAAGCTCTGCCCCAGCAAGGCTTTGTCCTGCACATCGCCCACCAAGCCAACGCCCACGCGAACGCCCGACACCGTCAAGGGCCCGAGCGTGATGGGCACGTCGGGCACCGTGCGTCCGTTAAGCGTGCCATTGGCCGTTTGAAACACGGTGGGCATGCCCGTGGCCAGTCCAGCCGATTGCGCCAACGACTCACTGACCGTCACCAGCGATGCCCCTGTGTCCACCAAAAAGGTGACTGCCTGTCCGTTGATGGCACCGACGGCGTAAAAATGCCCGTCTCGGGCTCTGGGAATAATCAAGTCCCCCGTGGCCGACACAATCACGGGCTTGGGCTTCAGGTAGTGCGTCATGGCCAGGTAGAGCGCGCCCATCACGATCATCCAAAAAACAACGATGCCCAAAGGGCCCCACTTCAAACTGTTTGATGGGCCGCCAGGGCGCAGGCTGCGCTCGGGCAAGCTCCGTCGCGTCTCACGATCCTCATTTCCCATGCTGTACTCCGTTGTTGTCGTTCAATGTTAGCCCGGCGAAAGTTGCTGACATCAAAGCAGCCAAACACCCCGTAAATTGCGCCCTTAGGCGCCAAAGGGTATAATCCGCCACCTGGTTAGGTTTATCGCTTATATAGCGTGACAATTTTCTGGTTTGCGCTTCAGCAAACCCAGCATCTCCAACTTCCCGGATGACACAGTGCACGTGGCGCCACTCAAACGCTTCGATTGTTGATAGCCACATCAGCAATGCCCAAAGTACATCCGTTGACATCACGCCATTCAAGGGCTGCCACGTTGGCTCACGAACGTGGCAAAAATGATCCGGACCAAGTACGTACCGACCTTAAAACAGGTCGAATTTCCAGTTTTTTTAGTTGCTAACCGTGACGGAGTGTCACGGCGCATGGATGAATGAATAAAATGATAAGTAATATCGAGATAGGCAAGTACCTTGTCTCGCCTCTCAGCAAACAACTCGATGACGGGCGTTTTGCCGCATCGGTGTCCATCCGGTCGGGTCGCGGTCGCGGCACGCATGACCGGGTGATGCGTTTCACGCCTAGTTTTGGCTGCGACACAGCGGCCCTGAATTACGCCACTCAACAAGGTGTGATCTGGGTGAATGAGCGTTTGAACTGAAGTTAACAGGCCTGCGGGCACTGCCAATTGGCGGTGCTTGCCTGCCCCAGATTATTGGACCCAATGGTCCGGCCCGAGCCGGGCCATGAGATTTTTAAGACTTAACGGAGTAAAGACAATGGCTAAGGAAGAACTGATTGAGATGAGCGGCATGGTGACCGACGTTTTGCCAGACTCGCGTTTTCGCGTGACCCTGGACAACGGCCACCAGCTCATCGCTTACACCGGCGGAAAAATGCGCAAGCACCACATCCGCATTTTGGCGGGTGACAAAGTGTCGCTGGAGTTGTCGCCTTACGACTTGACCAAAGGTCGGATCACATTCCGCCACTTGGCCGGTCGTGGCCCAGCTCCGAGCCAGCACTGATCCCCTCTTGAATCGGCCTGCAGCCATCGCGTGATGGCTCGCTTGCCAATATCCTCACGTCAGTGAGCGCACCACTTCCATCGCCTGCTCGACCCGCTCGACCGCATGGATGGTTAAACCGTCAATCGGTTTTTTCGGCACATTCGCCTTGGGCACCACCGCCACGCTGAACCCCAGCTTCGCAGCTTCTTTCAGTCGCTCTTGCCCTCTTGGCGCCGGTCGCACTTCGCCCGCCAGCCCCACCTCTCCAAACGCAAAAAACCCCTTGGGCAGCGGCTTGCCCCGCAAGCTGGACGTGATGGCCAGCAACACGGCCAAGTCAGCCGCGGGCTCGCTGATACGCACGCCGCCCACGGCATTCACAAACACATCCTGATCCATACAAGCCACGCCGGCATGGCGGTGCAACACGGCCAACAACATAGCAAGACGGTCTTTGTCCAGACCCACGCTCAAGCGCCGGGGTGACGGGCCGCCAGTGTCGACCAGCGCCTGAATCTCGACCAGCATAGGGCGCGTGCCCTCCAGCGTGACCATGACGCAGCTTCCCGGCACGGGTTCTGAGTGCTGGCTTAGAAAAATCGCACTGGGATTGGAGACGCCCTTCAGCCCTTTTTCGGTCATGGCAAACACACCGATCTCATTGACGGCGCCAAACCGGTTTTTGATGGCCCGCACCAACCGGAAGCTGCTGTGCGTGTCACCTTCAAAATACAGCACGGTGTCCACCATGTGCTCCAGCACCCGTGGGCCGGCCAGCGCACCTTCTTTGGTCACATGACCCACCAACACAATGCACACGCCGCTGGATTTGGCGGCACGGGTCAGGTGCGCGGCGCATTCACGCACTTGCGCCACCGAGCCAGGGGCCGACGTCAGCTGGTCGGAGTACACGGTTTGAATGGAATCAATCACCGCGATGTCCGGTCGCATGGCATCCAGCGTGGCGAGAATTTTTTCCAACTGGATTTCAGCCAGTACCTTGACCTGCGAGTTGTCCAAACCCAGCCGACGAGACCTTAAGGCGACTTGCGCGCCGCTTTCCTCGCCCGTCACGTACAAGGTGTTCTGCCCGCTGCGTTGCAGGGAATCCAGTGCTTGAAGCAGCAAGGTCGATTTGCCAATGCCGGGGTCGCCGCCAATCAAGACCACGCCGCCCTCCACCATGCCGCCCCCCAGCACCCGATCCAATTCTTCGTGACCGGTGGGTGTGCGGGCCATGTCCACGGCGTCGATGTCACCCAGCGTGGCAATCTCGGCCGTTTTGGCCAGCGACGCAAAGCGGTTTTTGGTGGGTGCGTTGCTTTCAGCCGCGGACTCGACCAAGGTGTTCCAGGCATTGCAACTGGGGCACTTGCCCAACCACTTGGGGCTGGTGCCACCACATTCTGAGCAGACGAAAACGGATTTATCTTTGGCCATGGCGAGCATGATACTGTATGAAT
>JBBKVN010000235.1:0-8855 GCA_037968455.1 Rhodoferax sp. | reverse complement strand
ACTTCGGCCGAGGTGGCGGGTTTCCCCTCCACCTTACCCGCCAGACGCAGCGAGAACGCCTCTGGCGCACGGCCGGCCGCCACACCAGCGCTCATCACCGGCTCGGACAGGCGCACATGGTGGTCCCACGCGTCGCCATTGCCGAAGCGCACTTTGGCGCCCGGTGAGACCACGGTAACGGCGGGCACAAACTGCATCTTTTCCTGATTCACCGTGGCCACCAACGGTGGCGGATTTTTGGCCACACCGCCCGCCGAAGGCACCACGATCACGACCGTGTCGTAAGCAGGCTTGCCGTCACGGTCTATCACCGTGACTTGCAACGTGGCCGCGTGACCAGCCCCCGCTCCCAGCGCAATCGCCACGCCCAGCGCCTGGCGCCAGCGGGCTGTTTTGGAGAGTGTTTGAGTCACTGAATTACTCCACCGTGATCACGTCGCGGTGCATAGGGGCCAGCTTGGCCAGCAATTTGTTTTGCTCGCTAAAGGCTATGCCTTGCGCATCCATCGACAGTTGCAGCACCTCCACCAAGGCGTTGAAGTCTGACTTGGTGATGTCCAGGTTGCCATGAGCGCTTTTCATGTCAGCGCCTTTGTAAACGCAGGGGCCGCCCATGACACTACAAAACTGCTCCACCAACTGCTCTTTCACCCGTTGCTGATTGGCGGGTTTGAAATGGGGGCTGGTGCGCGGGTCGGCAAGCAAGCGCACCATGAAGTCGTCCATCAACTTGACCAGCCCCGGCTTGGCACCAAAGGTTTGGTAGAGCAGGTCGTTGGCCATGGCGGGTGCAGCTGCACTTTGAGCAAACGAAGGGGCAATGAACAGAGTGGCAACGGTGACGATCAGAGCCGGCAAAAGGGTGTGAATCATTTTTTTCATGGAAGTCTCTTTGGGAGGTTGAAGGTTTGAGCAAGGACAGGTTGGACGCCTAAAACGCGATTTGGCCGGACAGGTAGAAACCGGTCTGGCTGCGATTGCCGGTGATGCCGGGCACCACACGCCCCAGATCCACATAAGCCAGCGTCGCCGAGGTGTTCTTGTTGGGCGCCCAGGCCACAAAAATATCTTTCCACGCGTCTTCTGCCAGCGCGTCACCCAGGCCAGCGGCGCGGCCCAGGGCTTCCAGGTTGTTTGGTTTGGCCCGGTATTCCGCACCAATGGCCCAGTGCTTGTTCAACAAATAGGCCACCGACACCTCGGGCTGCCAGCTGCGCCCGTTCTCGCCTGGCGACTTGGAACCAAAGCCCAACAAACCGTTCTGGTTGGCGTTGGTGTTGCGCAAGGTCGCGTTAACCAGAATGCTCTGCCCCAAAAACAGCTTGGTGGCACTCACATAAAAGTCGGTGCCTTCGGTTTTGGCGCCCAGAAAGTTCAGCACCGAGTCCAATGAGCCGGGCGACACGGTTTTGTACTGCAGGCCAACAGCGAATTGCGGCATGAGCGAATCGCTGTCCAGCACGGCATCGCCGGCCACCTTGACCTTCAGGCCCAGAATGTCCATCTTCACATGCTGGCCCGGTGTCACACCAAAAGCCGCAATGCCGTTGAGCGCGATGGCAGGAGAGGCATCAAAGTCCTGACGGGCCAGCGACACCTCCACCCGGTCTTTGTAACCCACCGCCGCACCAAAACCGGTGAGGGCGTAGTCTTGCGAGACCGTGCGAGAGACAAAGGCCGTGGCACCCACCTCCCCGGCCGTGGCATTGGAGCCAATCACCGCCCAAGGAGTCAACCCACCGCCTGCGGCACCGTCAATCGAACTGACACCGCCTGTGAGCAGCAGCTTGCCGGTGTCGGCCTGGGCCACCGTGCCAACCAGTCCTGCGGCACTGACCAATAAGACTGTCGTGAGTTTTTTCATACAAATTTCCATGGGTTGAAGTTGATTCGGGACGCTTCTGACTGCCAGTGGCAGCCGCGCCTCTTCACAAATACGCAGCGCGGTGCGCGGTGGATTCAACTGTTTGGAAATAAAGAGTGAGCGTGGGGACGGGTCGGGAAGCATCCACACCAGCCTCTGCGAGATTGGCTGACCTCCTACGTTTTTAGCTATGTATTTAATAGCGAATCACGCATACAGAACGAGCGCCAAGGGCTGATTTGACTTGTAAAAACTAGTAGCAACGGCCCAACTGACACCGATCAGCGGACCGACCCGATAGGGTGTCCACCCAAGTGGCTTTTATTTCGTTCTTAGAATAGGAACGCTCCTCCCGTGCCAGTGCCTGTCACCCACTGCCTACGGCTTTTCACACCTCACGCGCTGCCGGCAACGACTTCGATGCGGCAACGTGCTTCACCCCCACCCCATGCTCTGCCTATCTTTTTTTCCAGCGAGTGCCCCATGACTCGAAGAATCGCCATCAACGGCTACGGCCGCATCGGCCGCGGGTTTCAACGTGCGCTGTGGGAGTCCAATCTCAGCGACGAACTCTCCGTGGTTCACATCAACGAGCCCGCCGATCTGGATTCCATGGTGTACCTCACCCGCTTTGACTCCACCCACGGCCGGTTTCCGGGCCATGTGGAGCGGCGTGACAACGATCTGGTCATTGGCGGGCAATCCATTTCAATCAGCCATGCCAGCAAGCCAGAAGAAGTGGACTGGGCCGCTTTGGGCATTGACCTGCTGGTGGAGTGCTCTGGCCAATACAGCGAGCGCAGCCAGCTCAAGCGTTTTATCGATGCGGGCGTGCCGCGGCTTTTGCTGTCTCACCCAGGTGGCACCGCCTCTGATGTGGACGCCACCATTGTTTACGGAGTCAACCAACACGCCTTGACGGGTGCTGAACAACTGGTTTCCGGCGCGTCTTGCACCAGCAACGCGGTTGTGCCGGTGCTTCACCTTCTGGACCAGCAATTCGGCATTGAACAGGTGTTTCTCAACACCCTGCACTCGGTCATGAACGACCAACCCCTGGCCGACGGCTACCACCACACCGACTTGCGCCGCACCCGATCAGCCATCCAGTCCATCATTCCCGTCGCCACCGGCCTGGCCAACGGGGTCGAGCGCCTGCTGCCCCAACTGAGCGGTCGGGTGCATGCCAAAGCCATCCGGGTGCCCACGCTGAACGTGTCGGCCATTGACCTGGTCGTGAACCTGCAGCGAGACGCCAGCACGGCTGATGTGAACGCCCTGCTCAAAGCCGCGGCCGCCGGGCCATTGGCCGGGCTCATGGCCTACACAGAAGAAGTCCATGCCTCGATTGACTTCAACCACGACGTTCACTCCGCCATCGTCGACGCCAGCCAAACCTACTCCGACGGTGGCCGCTTGGTCAACCTGATGATCTGGTTTGACAACGAATGGGGGTTTTCCAACCGCCTGATCGACGTGGCGCGGCAGTGGCTATCCGCAAAGGCGGCTTGAAGCCAACGGGTTTGGTGCCAGCACAGTCGACACCGAATGAATGCATCAAAGTATCTCTTCAATGACCAACACCAAGGACGCTATGACAAACATTGACCGACACCACACCACCCCCCGCATGAGCAAAATTGTCAGCTTCGGCGATCTAATTTTTCTCTGCGGGCAGACCTCCGGCGGAACCGACCTGGACACCATCGAATTGCAAACCAAAGAGGCATTGCGACGAGTCGACACCTTGCTCGCCGAGGTGGGCTCCGACAAGACCCGCATTCTGTCGGCGCTGATTCATGTCAAAAGCATGGACGATTTTCAAGGCATGAATGCCGTCTGGGATGCCTGGGTTCCCGAAGGCTGTGCGCCCGCGCGCAGCACGGTTCAGTCCACCTTGGCCAGTCCCCAGCTACTGGTTGAAGTGACCATCGTTGCGGCAAAAGCAGTTGCCATATAGCTGGAGCCCGCGTCACTAACGAGCCCGTCTCAATCGGGTGTTGATTTCAGCCACTTGAGTGAGTCGCGCGGCAATGGCTGGGCAAAGCCTGGGGCCCGGCGCCGACGGACTTCACCGTGGCTACTCCTGTGAAGTCGATGGTCCGCGCCGCGCCAGGTACTGAGCCAGCAGAAGCCAGACGATGGCCCACGCCGCGCCGAAGGCCCATCCCCCCAGTACGTCGGTGGCCCAGTGAACGCCCAAGGCAACACGGCTCACGCCCACCAATGCGGTCATGAGCGCGGCAATTAACAGGATGTAGAGGCGTTGCGACCACCTACGGCGGGTACTGGCAATCAGGGCGCCCAGGGTCAAATACACAATGGCCGACATGCTGGCGTGCCCGCTGGGAAAACTCAGACTGGACTCCTGAAGCGCCGCAAAGGCGATATCAGGCCGCAGGCGACCAAACGCTGCTTTGAACGCGCTCACCAGCAATGTACCAGACACCACAGAACTGGCCACCAATATTGCGGCAACCCTTGCGTTGACGAGTGCCAAGTAACCCACAGTCGCCGCCGTCACCAGCATCAGTACAACCGTGCTGCCCATGCCGCTCAAGTCGCGCATGACACTGGTCAGCCAGACATGGGATGAGCGCAGCATGTCCGCCGTCTCTAGCGCGTGCTGATCAAAGCTGCGCGTCTCGCCTTCCAGCACCTCACTACCCAACTTGGCGAACCCGAACGCCAGCAAGGCGACCACAAACATGATCCACAAGGCTTTGAACAACGAGGGGGCGGGCCGGAGTTCGGCAAGTTGCACCTCGGATCGGCAGACGGGAGCGTTGATCGGGGAGCGTGGGCGGGTCATGACTGGATGGTAGCGCTCACGAGGCAGGGCGGACGACGCAAGCCAATCAATGATCGTTGCCGTGGCCGTTTCATTGACAGGTTCTTTACTTAAGGTTTGCTTAAAGCGACCCAGCACACACATTTTTGCCACCCCAATACGCCTAACATGGGCCTGAAATAAACACCTCTTCGAGCACTTTTTGAGGATTTGCCATGACCACCCCATCCCCAGCCCGTTACGGGCGACTGGCCCAACTCTTTCATTGGGTCACTGCCATTCTGGTTCTGGTTGCGTTCATTTACGGCCCTGGCGGTTCGGAGCAGCGGGTGTATATGCCCAGCCGGGACTTTGACCGCCAACTGCATGAAACCCTCGGACTGGGTGTATTCGCCTTGGTGGCATTGCGGCTGATATGGCGCTGGTTTGACACCCGTCCGGCCGCTGAGGCGTCCTCGGCCTGGATGGCCTTGACCGCGAAGCTGGTGCAGTTGTCGCTTTATTTGCTTTTGTTTGCCGTGCCCATGACCGCTATCGCCGGGGCCTGGCTGGAGGGTCACCCGCTGACGCTGCTCACAGGCATTGAGATTGCGCCGCCCATTGGACTCTCTCATGACCTCGGCGCCACCATTGCCGAAATTCACACCTGGTTGGGCGACGCCATTTTGTGGCTGGCAGGGTTGCACTCGGCCGCTGCCATTTTTCACCATCTCATTTTGAAAGACCGGGTGCTGCTCACCATGCTGCCGCGTTGGTTGCCACTGCGCCAGCGTTGATGGTTCTTGCGGCGCCGCCTCCGCATGGCGTCAAGCTGAAGGGGAGGCTTAGACCGATGTCACCGGGTGTGCCAACTCTTTGACGGCCGCGTGAATGACACCACCCGCTTCCATCAAGCCGGTGAAGGCGTTCTCGGGCACGGGGCGCGATAGCAGGTAGCCCTGAAATTCGTGGCACCCCTGGTAGCGCAAGAAGTCAAACTGGGCCTGGTTTTCAACCCCCTCTGCCACCACTGTTTTCCGCAAGCTTTGCGCCAGCGAGATGACCGCGCGCGCAATCATGGCCATGTCATCGTCATGCTCCAGCCCGGTGACCAGCGAGCGGTCAATCTTGATGATGTCAAGCGGAAAACGGTGCAAATAGCTGAGCGACGAGTAGCCCGTTCCAAAATCGTCCATGGCCAAATGCACGCCCAGGGCCTTGAAAGCCTTGAGAATATGCACCGCGCGGTCGCCGTCCCCCAGAAACACCGTCTCCGTGATTTCCAGCTCCACCATGGAGGGCGCCAACCCGGACTCTCCCAACAGGTCCGCCACGTGGCTGACGATGTCGTGGTTCAAAAACAGGCGGGGGGACAAATTGACTGCCATGCGCAGCGGCACCTCTCGCCCGCGATTCCACCGACTGGCCGCAGCAAAGGCCTTGCGCAAGATCGCCGTCGTCAGAGGCACGATCAACCCAGTCTCCTCTGCAATGGGAATGAAACGATCCGGCCCAATCGCCCCCAGTGTGGGGTGAAACCAGCGCGCCAGCGCCTCAACCCCCACCACACGGCGCCGGTGATCCACCTTGGGCTGGTAAAACACCTCAAACTCATCACACTCCAGCGCCGTCCGCATGGCCGCTTCGAGATTCAGACGCTCGTCCGCCATGCGGTTGAGCTCCGGCGTAAAGAACTGGAAGTTGTTGCGCCCCTGGTCTTTGGCGCAGTACATGGCGACATCGGCGTGCTTCAACAAGTTTTGGGCATCCAAGCCATCGTCCGGGTACAAAGCCACGCCCAAACTGGCGCCCACGTGAAATTCCCGAGCTGACAACACAATGGGGCCACTGACCACCTGCAAAACCCGCTCCAACTGGGAAATGACCGTACTGACATGGCCGTGGTCATTGATCACCAACACGAACTCGTCCCCTCCCAAGCGGGCCACCGTGTCAGAAGCTCTCAGGCACCTGCTCAGGCGGAGCGCCACTTCTTTCAACAATTCGTCACCCGCCGCATGACCCAGGCTATCGTTGATGAATTTGAAGTTATCCAGATCAATGAAAACCAGTGCGAGCAGGTTACCTTGGCGCGCCGCATGCGCAATGCCCTGCTCGATGCGGTCGGCCAGCAAAATCCGGTTCGGCAGGCCGGTCAGTCGATCATGATTGGCCTGGTGTTCAAGTTGCTTTTGATGCAACTTTCGCTCGGAAATGTCCTGCACCGTGCCCTCGTAGAAGAGGAAGTTTCCCTGAGCGTCCCTCACCGTGTGCGCGTTCTCGGAGATCCAGATGCAAGTGCCATCACGGCAGTAAATTTCCGACTCAAAATTAAGAACCTGACCCTGGGCTTCCATGTGCCGATGAAAGGCGTCACGTTGACCTGGCAGCACATACAAACAATGGTCGATATCTGACAGGTTCGCCATCAACTCATCGGGCGAGACGTAACGATATATCTTGGCCAGCGCCGGGTTGGCGGCCAAATACCGTCCGTCCCGGGTGGTCTGGAAAATTCCCTCAGACGCATGCTCAAAGATATGCCGATAACGAAGTTCGGCCTGTTGCTGCGCTTCCAGCATTTCGTGCTGCGCTGTGACGTCTTCAATAAAACCTTCCACGACCATCAAACCACTCTCATCCGGGACGGAAATTCCCCGTTCGAGTACCCATTTACTGTCGCCAGTGGGCAAGGTGATGCGGTACTGCACCGAAAACCGTTGACCCCGGTGCGCAGCGGCGTTAATCGTCACTTTGACACGAACGCGATCCTCCAAATGCGTCAGGTCGTCCCATGAAATGGCAGTGTTGTTGATTAACGCAGCTGGCGAGTGACCCACGAGGTCAAGACACCCTTGGCTGACGAAGATCATGGTGCGCTGCGTGTCATTTTTACTTCGGTAGGCCATGCCAGCCAGGTTATTCACCAAAGTATCCAAAACGCGCGAGCGGTCCAGCGTCTCTGAACTTAGCAAGCTGGCGCGACGCGCGCGAACCAGATGGTTGGCGACGGGCTGCGCAAGCTCTTTAAAGGGGGAACGGGTCATCATCATGGAGTCAGGCCTCCACGGCCAACGCGGTGTCACGGGTCACAAGAGACGAGAAAAGGGCGCGAACATCAATCGCCTGAATCAGCACCAGGCCGTCGTTCGCTTTGATGAAATGTTTGACCAGGCCACGCTCCCCGTCCTGGCCGTAGGGCATCGACATGACTTGCCCTGAGTCGAACTCAGGAACACCGTGAAGCTCGTCCACCAGCAGCCCGATTTCCTTGTCCTCGTGTCGAACGATGATGACCTGGCTTCCCCGGCCCATGCGAGCAGGCACGCCCCGCAAGTGATATTGCAAGTCGAACACCCAAACAATGCCGGCTTCTGCCCCCTCGCGCTGGAGGCCCAGCAAACCGATTCGTCCGCCGCGCTCGCCGGCGGACACCGCCCTGATTTTGCTGGCTGAAACGGCTTCAAGCACATGCTGGGCTGGCACCGCAAACAAGGCGCCATCAATGAAAAACGTGGCGTACTCCAGCCCGGCGCGCCCAACCGGCTGGGGCCACAGAACGGTTTCCACCTTTTTCCCGGCACCGCGCGTGTCCCGAACCGCACCCAAGGTGTCAAAAACGATCGCCAACACGTCTTCTTTGTAGCCGTCCGTCACCTTGAATTCCCGATAGCCACACGAGGCCGTACACCCCATAACCGCATACTGTCCATCATGGACAACGATGCGCGACAGGCTTTCTCCTGCCGGCAATTCCGTCAAGGTGCGGTCAATGGGCAACACCGATCCAACGGGGCGGGTTGGATCGCTGCTGGAGATCACCCGACCCTGGCGATCCAAAAAAAGTGCGCCCATGCTGGGCTGCGTCGCCAACGCACTCTGGAGCATGGCCCGAAATTCGGGCTCGGCGTCAAACACAATGCCAATACCGCCCACGACCTGCGCCGGGTTCGAGGGGTTGCGAACAGCGGCGTGATAGACATAGGTCGGCCGTCCACCGTACAAAACCGAAGGGGCGAACGGCGTGACACAGTAGTCCTGCTCCGAGCGCATCGCTTTCACACGGTAGAGCGTGGCCGGGTCCACTTGAGTGCCCAGCACGGTGCTCTCACCCGCGTCGGGATGTGAGCAGGCCACAATGCGACCCGCGCTGTCGTAAACAAACAGTCGCGTGTAAACCGTGTACAGACTGTTGATATAAACCAGCAAGTCATTGAGTTG
>JBBKVN010000234.1:0-7005 GCA_037968455.1 Rhodoferax sp. | reverse complement strand
TCGCGTCGTTGCACGGCAAGAATGTGGGGGTACAGCGCGGGCAGGCGTTGCTCAGGGGGCGTAGCGCCCGGTGCCTCTGCCGCGGGCTGCAACAGGGTCAGTGTGGCCAGAATGGCGTCGTGCTGTACGACGCGTTGGCTGAGCAGGCGGTGCACGATGCGGGCATCGGTCTCAAACAAGGCGCGCTGTTCGTCCAATGACTGACGCGCGATCAAGCCCGACCCGAGCAATCCCAGGCAAGCCCCCCCGACGAGCCACCAACGAAAACTTTGCCTTGAATGTTGCATGGCGTCGATTCTGCCTTGTCAGGCGCGCCGGGTGACTGTGGCCGCAAAGGCCCTAGCCCAAATAGTCTGGGTGACGCCCTGACGCGGACACATTCCACCCTGTCCAGTCACAAAGTTGGCGCCTACTTCCCTTCTGAAGACTTCAAACGCTCACTTTTCCAGTACACATCATCCCCCACGGTGCCGTCCGTGCGGTGGCGGTTCAGCACGCGGGCCAGCACAAACATCAAATCTGACAGGCGGTTCAGGTACTGGCGCGGGGTGTCTTTCAGCGTGTCTTGCCCTTCCAATGCCACCACCGCGCGCTCGGCCCGGCGCGCCACGGTGCGGCACACATGGGCCAGCGAGGCGGCGCGGGTGCCGGCGGGCAAAATGAACTCTTGCAGGCGCGGCAGCGCCTCGTTGTGCTCGGCCAGCGCCTCGTCCAAGGCCAGCACGGCCTCGGCCTTGAGCAGCTCAAAACCCGGAATCGACAGTTCGCCGCCCAAGTTGAACAACTGGTGCTGAATCTCGACCAGCAGGGTGCGCACGCCCTCGGGCATGTCTTCACATAGCAGCACGCCGAGGTTGGAATTGAGTTCGTCCACGTCACCCATGGCGTGCACACGCAGGCTGTTTTTGGACAGGCGGGTGTTGTCGCCCAGGCCGGTGGTGCCGTTGTCCCCGGTGCGGGTGGCGATTTGCGTTAGTCGTTGTCCCATGCGATGCTCCTTTGTTCGGACTATTGTTGCAGCAAAATAGCGCACACCCCGGTTGGCCCTGTCCAGCCGTTGAGAGCCCCTCCCCCGACTAAGGAATGTCATGAACGCCCCTCTTTCCCCCGGCCATTTGGCCCCCACGGTCCAGACCCGAGACCTGCCCGACGCTTTGCTGGACGCGCTCAAAACCCGCTTCGGCGTGCGTTTCTCCACGGCACTAGCGGTGCGCGAGCAGCACGGGCGTGACGAATCTGCCTTCACCACCGTGCCGCCACCGGCCGCCGTCGTGTTTGCCGAGAGCACGCAAGACGTGGCTGACACCCTGACGCTGGCCAACCAGTACAGCGTGCCGGTGATCCCGTTTGGCGTGGGCTCCTCTCTGGAAGGCCACCTGCTGGCTGTGCAAGGCGGCATCAGCCTGGATGTGGGCCGCATGAACGCGGTGTTGTCCATCAACGCGGAAGACCTGACCGTGACCGTACAACCGGGTGTCACCCGCAAACAGCTCAACGAGGCGGTCAAGTCCACCGGTCTGTTCTTTCCCATTGACCCCGGCGCCGACGCCACCTTGGGCGGCATGACCGCCACCCGCGCCAGCGGCACCAATGCCGTGCGCTACGGCACCATGCGTGAAAACGTGCTGGCGCTGGAGGTAGTGACCGCCAGCGGCGAGGTGATTCGCACCGGCACCCGCGCCAAGAAAAGCAGCGCGGGCTACGACCTGACGCGCCTGATGGTGGGCTCGGAAGGCACGCTGGGCGTGATCACCGAAGTCACGGTCAAGCTCTATCCGCTGCCTGAAGCCATTTCGGCGGCCATCTGCTCGTTTCCCAGCATTGAGGCGGCGGTGCGCACCACCATTTCAATCATCCAGATGGGCATTCCGATTGCCCGCGTGGAGCTGCTGGACGCCAACACGGTGCGCATGGTCAACGCCCATTCCAAGCTCGGCCTGCGCGAAGAACCCCTGCTGCTGATGGAGTTTCACGGCTCACCCACGGGTGTGCAAGAGCAGGCGCTGCTGGTGCAAGACATTGCCGCCGACCATGGCGTGGCCACCGACCAGGGCGCCTTTGAGTGGGCCACCACCCCGGAAGAGCGCACCCGCCTGTGGACCGCTCGGCACAACGCCTACTTTGCCGCCATCCAGTCCAAACCCGGCTGCCGCGCTATTTCAACCGACACCTGCGTGCCGATCTCCCGGCTGGCTGATTGCCTGCTGGACTCGGTGGCCGAGGCAGACGCGACCGGCATTCCCTACTTTCTGGTTGGTCATGTGGGTGACGGCAATTTCCACTTTGGTTACTTGATCGACCCCAATTTGCCCGAAGAGCGCGAAACGGCCGAGCGCCTGAACCACGCGCTGGTCACCCGCGCCCTGAGCATGGAAGGCACCTGCAGCGGCGAGCACGGTATTGGCCTGCACAAGATGGATTTTCTGGTGAGCGAGGCCGGCACCGGCGCCGTGGCCATGATGCGAACCATCAAACAGGCGCTGGACCCGAAGAACATCCTGAACCCAGGCAAGATATTCACGCTATAAATTGGATAGCTACTTGCGCAGACAGGGCGGGCGCTAGCGGCTTATTTTACTTATAAAACTATGCCAAACCCTGCACCCCAACCCGCCGCCCTGAGTCAGATCCCCAAGGGCGTGTGGGTGCTGGGCTTTGTCAGCTTGCTCATGGACATCTCCTCCGAGATGATTCACAGCCTGCTGCCCCTGTTCATGGTGACCGTGCTGGGCACCAGCGCATTCACTGTTGGCCTGATCGAAGGCTTGGCCGAATCCACCGCCTTGATCGTGAAAGTGTTTTCCGGCACCTTGAGCGACTATTTGGGGCGGCGCAAAGGCTTGGCGGTGTTTGGCTACGCGCTGGGCGCCCTGACCAAACCGCTGTTTGCAATTGCCCCCGGTGTGGGCTTGGTAGTGACGGCGCGCTTTCTGGACCGGGTGGGCAAAGGGATTCGCGGCGCGCCGCGTGACGCCCTGGTGGCAGACCTGACGCCGCCGGAGATACGCGGGGCAGCGTTTGGGTTGCGCCAGTCACTGGACACCGTGGGCGCCTTCACTGGCCCGCTGCTGGCGGTGGGGCTGATGCTGCTTTGGTCCAACGACTTCCGGGCCGTGTTTTGGGTCGCGGTGGTGCCGGGGCTGATGGCAGTGGCCCTGCTGCTCTTCGGCGTCAAAGAACCCGAGCGCCCGGCTAGCACGGCTCGGGTCAACCCCATCCAGCGCAAGAACCTGCGCCGCCTGGGCGCGCCGTATTGGACCGTGGTCATCATCGGCGCCGTGTTTGCCCTGGCCCGGTTCAGCGAAGCCTTCTTGGTGCTGCGAGCCCAGCAAAGCGGCGTGGCGCTGGCCTTGGTGCCGCTGGTGATGGTGGCCATGAACCTGGTCTACTCCGCCTCGGCCTACCCCTTTGGCAAGCTGTCAGACCGCATGAGCCACACGACCTTGCTGGCCTGGGGACTGGTGGTGCTGGTCGCGGCCGACCTGGTTCTGGCCTACGACAGCCACTGGACCACGATGCTGGCCGGGGTCGCCTTGTGGGGCGTTCACATGGGCATGACCCAAGGCCTGCTGGCCACCATGGTGGCTGACACCGCACCGACCGACCTGCGGGGCACGGCCTACGGCTTCTTCAACTTGGTGAGTGGTGTGGCCATGCTGGTAGCCAGTGGCCTGGCAGGCTGGCTCTGGGACAGCTATGGCGCCGCCATGACGTTCCAAGCCGGCGCAGTGTTTGCCACTCTGGCGCTGCTGGGACTGGGGATTCGGTCCCGCAAGAGCCACCTGACTGGCACTCCTTGATCGATTTGGAGTCGACCAGAACGCCAAACGCTGCAATTGCGACCCTTTGCAACCCCAATACACAGCGGTCGATAGGCGAGGACGATTCAAGAGAAATTGCCCGCTCAAGACTCACGCCCTCGGCGATCTGATTCAAGCTGTCTTGGGTTCGATGCGCCGCCCTGTGAGACGGCCGACACGGGTCACTCTGGTGCGCCCGGGCTGGGGCACTCGAAACGGTAGCCCACGCCATACACCGATTGGATGCAATCAAACTGGGGGTCCACCGCTTGTATCTTCTTGCGCAGATTCTTCACATGGCTGTCGATGGCCCGGTCGCTGACGTCGCGCTCGTCGGTGTGCAGGCTGTCGAGCAACTGCGCCCGTGAAAACACCCGGCCTGGTTTGCCCAGCAGCAAGCGCAGCATGCGGAACTCCAGCACCGTGAGGTCCAGCCCATGCCCTTGCCAGGCAATGCGAAACCGATCGTCGTCGATGACCCATGGGTCCGGTTCTGAGGCGACGCGGCGCTGAACCCGCCGCAACTGCGCCTTGACGCGGGCCATCACCTCCCGCGGGCTAAAGGGTTTGCACACGTAGTCGTCGGCGCCAGAGTCCAGGCCCACCAGCCGGTCTATTTCTTCGACGCGGGCGGTGACCATGATGATGGGGCCGTCGTAAAACGGTCGCACCGCCTCGCACACGGCCACTCCGTTCAGGCCCGGCAACATCAGGTCGAGCAGGACCAGCGAAGGTGGCTCGCGGCGGATGCCGTCCACGGCCTCCTGGCCGTCGGCCACCACATCGGCCGCGAAGCCTTCTACCTCCAGGTAGTCGACCAGCAGGCGGGCAATTTTGGGATCGTCTTCGACCACGAGGATCCGCGACTTGTTGGCTTGGCTGTTCATTTCACTGGGTCCGGTTGAGTGGGCAAATCGACTTCGATGCGCAGGCCGCCAAGAGGCGACGGGCGGGCACGTATCGTGCCGCCATGCGCGTGCACGATGGCGGCGCTGATGGCCAGCCCCAGGCCGCTGCCGCCGTTGTGGCGGCTGCGTGCCGAGTCGGCCCGGTACAGGGGCTCAAAAATGCGGTTGATATCGTTTGGCGCCAGGCCCGGCGCGCTGTCCTCAACCATCAGCTGAACACCGCCGGGCGTGGTTTTCAGGTCAAGGGCAATGCGTCCTGGCGCATCGGTGTAGCGCAAACTGTTTTGCATCAGGTTGCCCATCACCTGTTCAATGCGGCGCCGGTCCCATTGCACCGGCGCGGCGCCGGGCATGTCGTGGTGCCAAGCCAGAGCCAAGCCCGCACTGGCGGCCATGCCGGCATGTTGCTGGATCACACTTTGCACCAGCTCGGTGGCATCGGTGTCTTCAAATGTGCAAGGCAAAGACTGCAAATCAGCCATGGCCAGCAGGTGCAGGTCTTCCACCAGCGCACCAAGCCGGAGCGTGTCTTCCTGCAAAGAGGTCATGGCCGCTTTGGTCATTGGGCGCACGCCATCGACCAAGGCTTCGATCTCGCCTCGCAACACGGCAAGTGGTGTGCGCAATTCGTGCGAGAGGTCGGCCATCCAGCGGCGGCGCGCCCCTTCGATCGATTGCAGGCTTTCGGCCATGGCGTTGACGTTGCGCACCACGTCGCCGATTTCGTCGCTGCGGCCCGTCGGCACGCGCACGCCCAGCTCGCCGCGTGCGATACGCGCCGTGGCGTCTTGCACGGCAACCAGTGGGCGAATCCACTGTCGGGCCAGCCAAACGGCAGAGACAAGGGCCAGCAACAGCAAGCCGGCAGCAACCCCGGCGATGCCCACAAACTGCTGCCTCAAAAACTGCCCTTCGATGGCATCTGAGGCCGGGGCCAGAGGCCTGAGCCGCGCCAGCGCCACCGTTTTCCCGTCTACATTGACGGGTCGCTCGATCACGCCGGGCTCGTCCATCGAGATGGGTGGGCCGGCCCAGAAACGCCCATCGGGCCATGCCAATGCGACCCGGCTGCCAAAGCCGTCACCGGCCTGAGGCGGCCCAGGCCTGCCGGGTGGGCCGGGAGGATTCTCAAGTTCGGGCCGTGCCCGACCGGGTGGTCCAGGTGGTCCAAGTGGGCCGCGCAAGGGGACCAACCCTTCGCCAACCGCCATCTCGCGCAACAAGGCGGGCATATTGGGTGCGCCTGCCTCGCCTGAGGGGGTACGCGCGTCAACGGGCAGACGCTGCGCCACCAGTGCCACAAACCGCTCGAAGCGCTCCAGGTCGCGCGCTTGCAAGTAGGCTGTGAACCCCTGGCTCAGGTGCCAGGACGTGAAACCGCCCATGGCCAAAACGCTGATGGCCACGGCGCCCAGCAGCCAGGCGGAAAGGGTGAAGGTCAAACGGAAACGCATGGCACTCAAGTGTGCCCGCAGATTGTGGAGAAGCCATGGATTCGTATCCGTATTTGCTCCACATTGTTTTTTTACGATGCCCTCCAGTCCGATCTTTCAACCGTCCTTAGGAGACCTCAACCATGACTTCCCTCTACTCAACCCGAGCCAATGTCCGCGCTATTGCTGCGTTCGCCGCTTTGCTGGCCTGTTCCGCTGTGATGGCGCAACCCAAATCCGGTGAAGCCCCCCCGGTGGCCCGCCAGCTGAGGCACTGACCGCCTGCAAGTCCGCCAAGTCTGGCGACAGCTGCACCTTCAGCAGCCCCAATGGCACGGTGAGCGGCAGTTGCATGGCGCCCCAGGGCCGCCCGCTGGCATGTGCACCCGCCCAAGGTCAGGGCAGCAATTCGACTTCGGCGCCCCGCCAGTAAGAACGATCACTTAGCATTTTCTCTTCCAACCGGGTTCACGGCAGGCCGCTCAACGGCTTGCGTCATCGATGCCTGCATCGGCGGCTGTTTTGATGGCGGCTTGCGGTGGCGGCGGTGGCGATGACGGCACCAGCACAATCAACAGCACGGCCAGCAGCTCCGCAGACACCTCCAGCGTGTAGTGCGACTGCAGCTACAGCGGTTTCAACAGCTCAACCTCAGTGCAGCTGACCAGCTCCGTGAAATGGGCGAGCAGCAGCGCGAAGATGACGTTGGACGGCTGGGCGGCGGACGGCGTCCTCATCTAAGCCCGCTATGGTTGCAGCACCGCGACCAGCGCGAGCTTGGCATTGAAAGCCATGAGCGGCAGCTACCAACTCAGGTCCACGGTCAGCACCTTCGCCCATCCTCCTCAATGTTCCCGCTGGGCA
>JBBKVN010000233.1:0-7151 GCA_037968455.1 Rhodoferax sp. | reverse complement strand
TAGGCCAGCTCATCTGAGACACCGGCGTGCGTGACCAGGAAGTTGGGGATGGCTGCCGTGGCGATGTCCGTTGTCTGACCTGGGTAGGTGTTGGCCGGAATGATGGCGGACTGGTAGGCTGCATCACCTACTTTGGCCACCACATCGGCGGGGACTGGTATCACAATGATTTTCACTGCGGTGGCCAGGTCACGCAGCGACGCCACACCCAAACCGGCCGACTGCAAGGTCGCGTCCAACTGGCGGTTCTTCATCAATTCCACTGACTCGCCGAACGCCAGATACTCGACTTTGGCCATGTCCGAATAATTGAGGCCAGCCGCTTTAAAGATGGCCCGGGCATTCAATTCCGTGCCGGACTTGGCGGCACCCACCGAGATGCGCTTGCCCTTCAAGTCAGCCAGGGTCTTGATGCCAGAGTCGGCGCCAGCCACGATCTGGATGTAGTTGTTGTAGGTGCCGGAGAGGCCGCGCAATTTATCCAACTTGGTTTTGAAGCCGGCTTCGGCGTCACCTTTCCAGGCGTCGGAAACGGAATCGCCCAAAGCCATGGCCAACTCACCGCGACCGGCTTGCAGCAGGTTGAGGTTCTCAGCCGATGCCTTGGTCACCTGGGCGGTGGCGCGCGCATTGGGGATGGCCTTGGCATAAATTTGGGAGAGGGCGACACCCATGGGGTAGTACACACCGCTTTGGCCGCCGGTCAAAACGTTGATGAACTGTTGCTGTGCGACGGCGTGGCCGGCGCTTGCGACGATCAAGGCGCTGGTGAGTAGGTGCTTCAATTTCATTGTTGTCTCCATCAGTTTCTAAAAATACCGTTTTGGTTTTCGGCCAGTTCACTACGCAAGTTGCTTGCCAAGGCCTTGTCAGCGCCAAGTCCTTGATTTCATTGGGGTGCTGACCTTTATGTGTGCGGATTTTCAGAATGCCTGATGGACTTGTCTGAGAGTTCGCACACGATGGTGTCTGGCGGTTGCGAAAAAACCGGTTTCAAGGACGAAACAGAAGGCACTCGGGCGACAACTCGGTGCATCGGTTGACGCCGAGCATGGCCATGTTGCGGTCCACTTCGTCGCGCAGCAGTGAGATGGCGTGCAGGACGCCGGCCTCAGAAGCGACGGCTGCGGCGTAGTTGAAGGGGCGTCCCACAAAAACCATGCGCGCGCCCAAGGCCAGTGCCTTGAGCACGTCGGATCCGCGACGAAATCCGCTGTCGATCAATACCGGCATGTCGCCTACAGCCTGCACAACGGGAGCGAGCAGGCGCAAGGGTGCTACCGCGCCGTCGAGCTGGCGCCCGCCGTGGTTGGAAAGAATGATGGCATCGGCACCGTGCGCCTGCGCCGTGCGCGCATCGGCCACACTGAGAATGCCCTTGATCACCAGCGGCCCCTGCCACTGCCGGCGAATTTGCGCCAGATGGCTCCAGTTCAAATGATCGCGGGCTGAGAAATCGCGCATGACCTTGCTGGACACAATGGGCGCCCCCCGGGTGGCAAACGAGTTCTCGAAATGCGGTATGCCATGGTTGATCAAGGTTCTCAGCAACGTGCCCACCAGCCAGGAGGGCCGAATCAGCCCGTCCCAGGCCAGGCGCAGGCTGGGGCGAAGCGGTGTGGAGAAGCCGCTTCGTACATTGTTTTCCCGGTTGGCAGACACGGGTAGGTCCACCGTGATCACCAGTGTTTTGAACCCGGCTCGCGCGACCCGGTCCACCAGCGCTTCGATGCGCGCGGGGTCACCGGGCAGGTAGGCCTGAAACCAGGTGTCGGGCGCGGCCTGGGCCACGGTTTCCATCGGAATCAGGGACGACCCGCTCATGATGGATGCAATACCCATTTGCCGGGCAGCTCGGGCCAGCACCAGGTCGCCCCGGTAGGCCGACAAGGCGTGAATGCCCATGGGGGCAATACCAAAGGGGCTGCTGTAGTGCTGCCCGAACAATTCCACACCCTGGCTGCGTTGGGAGACGTCAACCAATGTGCGGGTGGTGAAGCTGTAGTCGTCAAACACACTCCGGTTTTGCCTCAGTGATTGGTTGTCTTCGGCGGCGCCGGCGATGTAGCCAAAAATTGGGCGAGGCAGGTGGCGGCGGGCTTGGGCCTCAAAGTCGTCAAGGCACAGCACACCTCGCAGCGCTCGGGGCAGCGGCGGGTTGCCCGTCAGCTGGCGGGGCTGGGTGACATCAAGGCGGTGGGGTGCGGTGGTGTGGGACATGAGTGAGTTGGATGCGTGGGGCAATGGCGGCACTTTAAAGCCGACTTTTATTTCAAGAAAGCGATATATTTGAAATAAATTAGTTCGATAAAAATCAACAAGATTATGCTGAACCCAACATTCAAACAACTCGACGCTTTTTGCTGCGCAGCCACCTGCACCAGCTTCGCTACGGCCGCCGAGCGCCTGCATTTGTCGGTCTCCTCACTGTCCAAACGGTTGGTCGAGCTGGAGGCGGCCCTCGGGCACACCTTGTTTGACCGCAGCGGTCATCGCGCCGTATTAACGGCAGACGGCACGCGCTTGCTGGCTCCGGCGATGGCCGTGCTGGATGCGGTGGTCGCCTTGCAGGGCACGTTTAATACAAAGGCAGGGCTCAATGGGCGGTGTCGATTTGGGGTGGGGGAATTGTCGGCGCTCACCTGGTTACCTTGTTTTGTGGCCCGCATTCGGGAAGAGCATCCCGGCCTGTCGGTAGAGCCTTACGTGGATGTGGGTGCCGTTTTGGAGCACCGGGTCGAAAAAGGGGAGTTGGATTTTGCGGTGATTGCCGGGCGCTCGTCGAGCAGCCAAGTGCTGTCACAGCCGGTGGGGGTCGCGCAATTTGCCTGGATGGCGTCGCCCGAGGTGGCTGGCCCAGATGGCGTTCTCACACCCGCGCTCTTGCTGCGCTGGCCGTTGGTCACGCTTCCGGCCAGTGCCGGGACTACCCGAATACTGGATGACTGGTTGCTGGCCAAAGGGTTGACACCGCCTCTGCGCATCGAATGCAATCATTGGCTTGCCATTGCCGGCATGTTGCGCGAAGGGGTGGGAATCGGGTTTTTGCCAGAACACTGGGCAGGGCCCCGGCAACTGAGCGTGTTGGCTTGTGACTTGCCCTTGGCGCCCTTGCATTACGCCTTTCAGTGGCAACGCGATGACCGGCGGGAACTGGTCCAGGTGATGCGCGACCTGGTGACCCGCTGTGTCGACTTTTCAAGCCCGGTTTGAGTGGATCACGCAGCCGATCGATAGACGCTGGTGTCAATGGCGTAGCGGGCAACCTTGTCATACAAGGTCTTTCTTGGCAACTTCAGATACTCGGCCGCCAGGGTGACGTTGCCGCCATGGGCCGTTAAAGCCTGAACAATCAAGTGCTTTTCAAAAGCCTCGATTTGCAGCGCCAAGGCGGGCGAATCTTCGGCGTTGATGAGGGTTGACGCGGCGTCACCTTCCAGTCCGAGACACAGGCGGTCCGCCACGTTTTTCAATTCGCGCACGTTGCCGGGCCAGTCCAGGCCTTGCCAGGCGGCCATTTGGAGCGGACTCCAATTGGGCGGATTAACGCCATATCGGTCAGCGGCCATGCGCACGCAATGTGCCATGAGCAAGGGAATGTCCTCGCGCCGCTCTCGTACAGGGGGCAGTGAAATATGGGCCACATTCAGGCGGTAAAAGAGGTCGGGGCGAAAATTCCCCTGCTCGGACAACGTCTTGAGGTCTTCTTTGGCTGCGGCAATGAAGCGGCAGTCAATAGCGACAGACTCATTGCCGCCCAGCCGTTCCAGCCGACGCTCCTGCAGCACACGCAACATCTTGACTTGCTGGGACAGGGGCAGGCTTTCAATTTCGTCCAGAAACACGGTGCCGCCACGGGCGTACTCCAACTTGCCAATGCGTTTGCGTGCCGCCCCTGTGAAGGCGCCCGCCTCGTGACCAAACATTTCGCTCTCGAAAATCGACTCCGGCAAGGCGCCGCAGTTGATCGCCACAAACGGGCCCCGCCTGCCCGATGCTTTGTGCAAGGCCCGCGCCACCACTTCTTTGCCAGTGCCTGTTTCGCCCAGAATCAGAATGTCCACCTGCGTTGGCCCAAGCGCACCAATGCGGCGTTTGGCCTCTTTGATGGCCGGGGTCTGGCCAATCAGATCACTCACGCTTTGGGCGGCAACCAGTGCTTGGAGACGCCGGTTCTCCAAAACAAGATGGCGCTTTTCAAGCGCCCGACGTGCGACTTCTGAAAGGCGATCCGATGAAAAGGGTTTTTCGAGAAAGTCGTAGGCACCGCTGTGCATGGCATCCACCGCCATGCGGATGTCACCGTGGCCGGTCATCAGGATGACGGGCACTTCGCTGTCCTGCTCCCGAACCCGGCGCAGCAGCTCAAACCCGTCGGCACCTGGCAGTCGGATGTCACTGATCACAGCGTCGGGTGGTGAGGCAGCCATGATCTGAAGTGCCGTCTCGGCATCGCAGGCCGTGAGTACAGTCATGCCGGCCAGGCTCAGCGCCTGCTCGGCACCCAATAACACCAGGGGATCGTCTTCAACAAGTAAAACAGTCATGGTCGAATTATTCATGTTCAGGGGCCCTGCTCAAGGTGAGGTCAAACCGGGCGCCCGGTTCCACATTACAGGCCGTCAGGGTGGCCCCCATTTCTCTCACGATGGCCTGCGACAAGGCCAGGCCCAGCCCCAAACCTTTGCCACTGGGTTTGGTGGTGAAAAATGGCTCAAACAGATGGGCCTGCACTTGGGCGCTGAGGCCGGGTCCGTAGTCTCGAATGGAGAGGGTGACCTCGGTGGTTGTGGCAGTTAGGTGAACGTCGAGTTGACGCAAAGCTTGCTCCTCCATTGCGTCAATGCCATTGCGAATGAGGTTGACCAGCACCTGTTCCAGGCGGATGGAGTCGCCCATCACCCAAACCTCTGTGCCCTGGGCGCTAATGCGGGCTCCCGCCGCATGGCGGTGCGGCTCGACCAGCATCAATGAGCTGGAGATGACCCGCGATAGAGGCACGGCTTGCAGGCGGGCGGGCTCCTTGCGGGCAAAGGCTTTCAGTTCTCCGATGATGCTGCCCATGCGGGTGCACAGGTCGCCAATGTGGGCCAAGTTTTTTCGAGCCGAGGACGGATCGTTGCGACTCAAAAACACGCTGGCGTTGTCAGCCATGGTGCGCAGCGCCGCCAAGGGCTGGGAAATTTCATGACTGATGCCCGCTGCCATTTGGCCCAGCAAGGCCAGCTTGCCGGTTTGTACCGCCGTGTCGTTGGCGGCGGTTAGCTCTGCTGTTCGTGTGGCAATGCGTTGCTCAAGTGCGGCGATGACTTGGGCAAGCTCCTGGCGGGCCGCCAAGCGTTCTGTGCGTCGCCGCCGGTATTGCCAACCGAGCCCGGCGCCAGCCAAAGTCAGCGCCGTGGCCAGACCCGCGAGGGCCGCAGCGAGCAAGCCTTGATTCACAGCCCGGTCCGGGTTGGAGAACAACAGCAAGTGCCAACCCAGGCTGTCGATAGGGCGACCTTGTACTTGATAGGTCTGCTGATCCGCGAGTATTGTTTCGCCTTGGTGGCCAGGCATGGGGCCCGCGTGGGCACGAAGCGGGTTTTGGGCGATGTCGCCGTATTGTCGAGTGCGTTGCAGTTCGACCAGTGCTTCGGCGGACAGGGCATCGAGACTGCGGTAGCGCCATTGCGGATGGGCGGACAGGAACAGCACCCCATAGCGGTCCGTGAGTGCCAATGGGGTGCTGCTACGCACCCAGCCGTCCTCAATCTCGGTCAAGTCGATCTTGACGGCCACCACGCCCAGTACGCGGTTTCCGGCGCGGATGGGTGCCGCGATGAAGGCGCCAGGCTCCCCGGTCGTCACGCCAATCGCATAGAAGACACCGGTCTTGCCCGTCATTGCATCCTGAAAGTAGGGACGAAACCCGTAGTTGAAGCCGACAAAACTGTCGGGTTTGTGCCAGTTGCTGGCTGCCCGCGTGCGACCCAGTGCATCGATCAAATACGCATGGCTGACGCCGGTTCGGCTTTGGGCAAAGCTGAGATATTGGTTGGCCGCGTTGAGGTTTGCCGTGTTGTCGGGTGCCTGCAAGAGCGCGAGCAGAGACATCTCTGCGCCCAATAGCGCAGGCAAATTCTTGAAGCGTTCGACTGCACTCAAGAGTTCGCGGGTGTGGTGTTCGATCTGCGCCGTGCCTTCGGTTTGCATCTCATCCAGGGCCTGTTGATGGGCCACCTCATAGGCCAACCACGCCGCGGCCAGCACCAAAACAGTCGCCACTGCGAGGGTGCGAAAAACGATGGAAAAGCCTGAGCGTGCGACGGTGGCAGTCATGGTCGAAGTTGGGGTGAGCGGGTGAAGGTAGTCAGCAGGGCGAAAAAAAACGGCCCCGCAAAGGGCCGCCTCAGAGTCAGGAGGCGGGAGCCGTCCTGTCTCACGTCACTGCGTACTTACTTGATCAGTCCGACTTCTTTGTAATAGCGTGCGGCACCAGGATGCAGAGGCACGGGCATGCCTTTGAGGGCGTTTTCACGCTTGATGACCTTGGCCGAGTTGTGGGCCGCATACAGCGTGTCCAGGTTCTCGTACATGGACCTGGTCATTTGATAGGCCAAATCGTCCGACACGCCAGAATGGGTGATCAGGAAGTTGGGAATGGCTGCTGTGGCGATATCGGCTGTTTGACCGGTGTAGGTGTTGGCTGGGATGATGGCCGTCTGGTAGGCAGCATCGCCCACTTTGGCCACCACATCAGCCGGCACCGGGATGACGATGATGTTCACGGCGGTTGCCAAGTCGCGAATCGACGCCACGCCCAATCCGGCTGACTGCAGGGTTGCATCCAGCTGGCGGTTTTTCATCAACTCAACCGACTCACCAAAGGCGAGGTACTCCACCTTGGCCAGGTCAGCGTAGCTGATGCCGGCTGCCTTGAAAATGGCGCGCGCATTGAGTTCGGTGCCGGACTTTGCGGCGCCCACAGAGATGCGCTTGCCTTTCAGATCGGCCAGGGTTTTGATGCCAGAGTCAGCATTGGCCACGATCTGGATGTAGTTGTTGTACGTGCCTGAGAGGCCGCGCAACTTGTCCAGCTTGGTTTTGAAGCCCGCCTCTTCGTCACCTTTCCAGGCGTCTGACACGGAGTCACCCAAGGCCATGGCCAA
>JBBKVN010000232.1:0-22731 GCA_037968455.1 Rhodoferax sp. | reverse complement strand
GGATTGACCGGGGGAGGCGCTACCGCAGTAGGAGATGGGGTCGTCTGGGTTGGGGGAATGGGTGTGGCAACCGCTGGGGTTACCTCAGTCGGCGCGGTGGGTGGCGTCGGGGCAGGGGGCTTTTTTTTGAAAAAACTGAACATTTGGTGGGTTTTTAGAATCACACCATTCTATGAAACGACCACTCCACCGCCTACTGCCTTTTTTACCCTTGTTTTTCAGCCTGTGGTTCACCCCTATCGCACAGGCACAAACTGCTCCCCCGGTTCAACAATTCACGCTCTCTAACGGCTTCACCTTGATCGTCAAGCCCGACCGGCGTGCGCCCACGGCCGTGCACATGCTCTGGGTGCGGGTGGGCTCCATGGATGAGGTGGATGGCACCTCCGGCGTGGCCCATGTGCTGGAGCACATGTTGTTCAAAGGCACCAAAACCTTGAAGCCAGGTGAATTTTCAAGGCGGGTCGCGGCTTTGGGCGGACGCGAGAACGCATTCACCAGCAAGGACTACACGGGCTACTACCAGCAGATTCCGGCCAACAAGCTGGAAGACGTGATGCAGTTGGAGGCCGACCGCTTTGCCAACAATGCGTGGAGTGATGACGAATTTCGCAAGGAGCTGGAGGTGGTCAAAGAGGAACGTCGCCTTCGCACGGAAGACAACCCCCAAGCCCTGATGCAAGAAGCGCTGAATGCAACGGTGTTTGTGGCCTCGCCTTACCACCGCCCCATCGTGGGTTGGATGAGTGACCTAGACGCGATGACCCCCGATGACGCCCGCGCTTTCTACCAACGCTGGTACGTGCCCGCCAACGCGGCCATTGTGGTCGCGGGTGACGTGGACGTGGCGCAGGTGCGCCAATGGGCCGAAAAATACTATGCGGCTGTCCCCGCGCGGGCCGTGCCCACCCGAAAGCCACGCACCGAGCCTTTGCAGGTGGGCATGCGGCGACTGGCGTTCAAGGCCCCGGCCGAGCAGGCTTCTTTGACGCTGGCCTTCAAGGTGCCTGGCGTTCAGTCTCTGCCCGAGCCGGCCGCCCCGCTGTCTGCGGACGATAGCGACGCCTTGGCGCTGACGGTGTTGGCCGCTGTGCTGGATGGCTACAGCGGTGCGCGCCTGGAGCGTGCGTTGGTCCAAGGAGAGGGACGGGTGGCTGACCGGGCTGGCGCCTACAACGGCTTGTGGGGCCGGGGGCCCCAACTGTTCATGCTGACCGGCGTGCCGGCCAAGGGCCAGACCGCAGCGCGGGTAGAGAGCGCGCTGCGGGCGCAAGTGAGCCGCATTGCGACCGAGGGTGTCTCAGAGGCCGAACTGGCGCGGGTCAAAACCCAGTGGGTGGCGAGCGAAATTTACAAGCTGGACTCGGTGTTCAATCAGGCCCGCGAACTGGGCAATCAGTGGATTCAGGGATTGCCGCTGGACGCCGGGGAGCGTTTGGTGGAGCGCCTTCGGGCGGTGACTGGCGAGCAAGTTCAGTCGGTGGCCGCGCGGTATTTTGGCGACGACCAGCTCACCGTGGCCGAGTTGCTGCCGCAACCCTTAAACACCCAGCGCCCTGCCCGCAAGCCCGCTGTCGAATTGCGCCATTGAGACCAGAGTGACTATATGAATACTATTAAAAAGATAGCTGCTCCTGCAATAACTGCCTGCGCAATCGGCCTATTTGGCTCACAAAATGCCATCGCTGGCATTCCCATCCAGCACTGGGTTCAGGCCAGTGGTGCCAAGGTGTTTTTGGTGGAAAGCCCGGTGATTCCCATGGTGGACGTTCAGCTGGACTTTGACGCCGGCAGCCGGCGCGACCCGCGCGAACAAGCTGGATTGGCCAGCACCATGGCCGCCATGAGCGACAAAGGCGTCTTGGCGCAGCAGGGCCAGGCGGCGCTTGATGAAAACGCCTTGAGCGAAGCGTGGGCCGACCTCGGGGCTGGCTTTGGCGCCACGGCCACGCAGGACCGGCTGAGTTTTTCTCTGCGCTCGCTCACCTACCCGGACCTCTTGCCCAAGGCCGTGCAACTCGCCGCCCGTCAGCTGAGTGCCCCGGCCTTTCCTGACCCGATCTGGCAGCGTGAACGCGAGCGGTTGAGCGCCGCCATCCGGCAGGCCAACACCCGCCCGGCGACATTGGCGCAGCAGGCCTTTGCCAGCGCCGTGTATGGCACGCACCCTTATGGCGTACAGGTCACCGAAGCGACCTTGGCGCGCATCAGCACGGCTGATATGCGCCAACGCTACGCGCGGTCGGTGCTTCCCTGCCGGGCACAGATCACCGTAGTAGGGGCCGTGAATCGGGTTCAAGCCGACGCCATGGTGACCGAGCTCTTGGCGGGCCTGCCCGGCGCCGAATGCCCGGCATTGCCTGCGGTGGCTGAGGTTGCGCCCCTGGAGAAAGCCAGTGAACAGCAGATTGCGTTTGACTCGGCTCAGGCGCAGGTGCTGATTGGACAACCCGGTATTCGCCGGGATGATCCGGACTACTTTGCCCTCACCGTGGGCAATTACATTTTGGGTGGCGGCGGTTTTGTGTCGCGCCTGACCAATGAAGTGCGTGAAAAGCGGGGCCTGAGTTACGGCGCGTACAGCTACTTTTCGCCTGCGTTGCATGCTGGCGCGTTCACCGTGGGTCTGCAAACCCGGCCCGATCAAGCGGCCCAAGCGGTGCAGGTGGCGCGGGACGTGGTCGCCCAATTTGTGGCAGACGGACCGACTGAGGCCGAGCTGCAAGCCGCCAAGGACAACCTGATCGGCGGCTTTGCCCTGCGCATTGACAGCAACCGCAAGCTGCTGGACAACGTGGCCAATATCGCCTGGAACAACTTGCCGCTGGATTACCTGGACACCTGGACGCAAGCGGTGGCCAAGGTCAGCTCGGCTGACATTCGCCAGGCATTTGCCCGCCATCTGCAACCCGAGCGCATGGTCACGGTGGTGCTCGGAGCAAGCGACGCCGCCCGCTAGTCCTGCACCCGCGGTTTGCGCTCAAGCGCCATCTGTGCTGGAATATTTGACCCCGCAACGGCAGGAATGTGATGGCACAGCGGGCCTGCCACTCACCTTGAAGGAGCAATGTGATGACCCCCAATGCAGTCGGCTGGTTTGAAATCTATGTGCAGGACATGAAACGGGCCAAACCGTTTTATGAAGCTGTGTTTCAGCGGACCCTGGAAAAGCTGGACAGTCCGGGCATGGAAATGTGGGCGTTTCCCATGCTCATGGACCAAATCGGTGCCGCAGGGTCGCTGGTTCAGATGGATGGATTTCCCCCGGGCGGCAACAGTACCCTCGTTTATTTCAACTGTGTGGATTGCGCGGTGGAGGCGGCTCGTGTGGCCGGGGCCGGTGGTCGGGTGCAGCGGGACAAAACTTCCATTGGTCAATACGGCTTCATTGCTCTGTGCTTTGACACGGAAGGCAATATGTTCGGCCTGCACTCCATGGAATAGGGCGGACGATGCGAGGTCCCGGTTTGATTTTTTGGCCTGCCGTCTTCGGTAAGCTATAGGTATGAAGCAAAAGAAATCTGAATTACCTCGCAAACCCCGCGTCCCGCGCCATGCCACGCCTTTGGCCAATGAAATTCGCATCATCGGTGGTGATTGGAAACGCACCAAACTGGCCGTGGCAGACCGCCCCGGCCTGCGCCCCACGCCGGACCGGGTGCGTGAAACCTTGTTCAATTGGCTGGGCCAAGACCTGACGGGCTGGCGTTGTATTGATGTGTTTGCCGGCACCGGCGTGCTTGGTTTCGAGGCCGCGTCGCGCGGCGCCAAAGAAGTGCAATTGGTGGAGTTAGATACCGCCTTGGTGGCACAACTCAAACGCACCCAGATTCAGTTGAAAGCCAATGCCACCCAAGTGGTCCGTGGTGACGGCATCGTCACCCTGAAGCAAATGAATCCGGCCAGCATGGATGTGATCTTTCTGGACCCGCCGTTTGACTCAGTCCTGTTCGAGCCTGCCTTGGCGGCAGCGGCTCGTGTGGTGGCGACCGACGGGTTCATTTATCTTGAAGCGCCGGTCCTGTGGACTGACGAAAAGGTCAAAGACCTTGGCTTGACGATCAATCGCCACCTGAAAGCCGGGGCGGTCCACGCGCACGTCCTCAAGCGGCTGTCGTCATCGCCTTCGGCCTGATTTTTCTTCTCACTCCCATCACAAGCGAGCTATTCCAATCATGTCCAACAACGTCATCGCTGTGTACCCGGGCACGTTTGACCCAATGACTCTTGGCCACGAAGACGTGGTGCGCCGTGCCACCCAGTTGTTTGGGCACGTGATTGTGGCCGTGGCGGCAGGCCATCACAAAAAGGCCATGTTCTCCGTGGCCGAGCGCTTGGAGATGGTGAGCGAGTCGGTCAAGGGATACGCCCACGTGGAAGTGGCCAGTTTTTCAGGCTTGCTGCGAGATTTTGTGATCGCACGCGGTGGCAAAGCCATGGTGCGTGGCCTGCGTGCGGTGACAGACTTTGACTATGAATTCCAGTTGGCTGGAATGAACCGCACCTTGATGCCGGAGGTGGAGACGGTGTTCCTGACGCCCAGTGACAAGTACCAATTTATCTCGAGCACCTTTGTCCGTGAAATTGCGACGCTGGGCGGGGAAGTAGACAAATTTGTTTCACCCGCAGTGCACGCGCGCTTGCTCGAAAAAGTGGTTCAGCTCAAGGCCATGTGAATTGATTTTGGCTTGTCGAACCCTGACGCGCTGACGTATATTGACCCATGTCATTTTGAGTTGTTGACCCCTGCGTTACCCTGAATCTAGTTCCCAGCCCACCGATCGGAGAAAAAATGAAAATATTGTTACCTGTTGATGGTTCGGACGTTTCCCTGGAGGCGGTTCGTGTCGCCATTCGACTGGCTAAAGATGGCTTGACCACCAGCGCCGTGCTGGCCAATGTGCAAGAGGCGGCCACGCTGTATGAGTTGGTGGTAGCGCATGACCCTGCTGTCATTGAGCAAGTGAGTGCCGCCGCTGGTGCTCACACCCTGCAAGCGGCTGAGGGCTTGCTGACGGAAGCCGGTATCCCCTACGAGACCGAAGTTGCATCCGGTGATCCGGCCCACACCATTGTTGATATTCTGGAGCGCTATGGGTGCGACATGGTGATCATGGGCGCGAGTGGCATGAGTACCCTGCGAGGCGCCTTGCTGGGCTCCGTGTCCAACGAGGTGCTGCACAGTGCCAATGTGCCTGTGATGATCGTCAAGCCGACCGATGCATCAGTTGATGAAAGCGCGATAGAAGGCTAAATTGGGGTGATCGGTGAACGCTTGGCTCTTGGCGCAAGTGGACGGGCGCCATGATTTGCGCGTCAAGTGGACACCCTGATGGAAAAAGGGTGTTTCATCGGAGATGGCCTTGCCCACCGATAATGTGGGTCATGACTCTTCGCTTGAATCTTTTCGATACCTACATGGGAAACCAGACATGGCACTGATCATTACTGATGAGTGCATCAATTGCGATGTGTGCGAGCCAGAGTGCCCCAATGAGGCGATTTATCTCGGGCAGGAAATTTACGAAATTGATTCCAACAAGTGCACAGAATGCGTTGGACACTTTGATGAACCTCAGTGCGTTCAAGTCTGTCCTGTGGCCTGCATTCCCATCAATCCCAATTGCATCGAAGACCAAGAAACCCTTTGGCAGAAATACCGCCGGTTGCAGGCGGAATCAAAAAATCCACACTAGGCTGGTGTGAGTTAGGCGCCTGAGTGTGCAGTAGCTTTCGACTTTGAAGTTTTTCGGGCCGGCGTTGTGCCAGGTACGACGGCTCGGAATTCCTCCTTCTTGCTTTTCGCTGTGTTTTTCTTGAGTGATGGAGAGGCGTCACTTTGTTCTGCGGATGTCCGAGATTCCCGTTTGATACTTGGCGTATTCGCCGCCAGATCCCTCTTTTCCTGCTGTAGTCGAGATTTCTCCATGCCATCAGCGGTCAATGCATCGCGGCGCGTGGCTTGATCCGTTTCCTTTTTCTTGGCGGCGTCGGGCGCGGCGACCGCCGGAAGAATTACCCCTTCAGGGCAAGCTATTTGACTGTAGGAGTTGCCGCACTTATAGATCTTTTGTGCGTTAGCCCCCATGGATAGAGCGAGAAGTGCTATCGAAATAATAGTGTTCAGCTTGGGGTGATGCATGATGTTTGGCCTGATGGTTAAGGCGCTTTGATGTCGCCATCGAACGGTTCAATGGATGGCTTGGGTGGTTTTGGACGAGGGGGCTTGCTTGTATGAATTTGCATCGTCGCCTTGTCCATCTCCCCCGTCAAGAAGTGGGGCAAAGCTTTGATGGCGCGATCAATCGATTGATCGACGGCAATTCGGTGGTCCAGCGAGGGTTTCTGCAGAACCCAGCTCACCACTTCAGCCTTCAGCCCCGGGTGACCGACACCCAGCCGAAGTCGCCAGTATTTGTCGGAACCCAGTTGAGCATGTATGTCCCTTAGTCCATTGTGGCCGGCGTGGCTGCCGCCCAGTTTGACTTTGGCCTCGCCTGGGGGAAGGTCCAGTTCATCGTGGGCCACGAGGATTTCTTCTGGTTGTATCTTGAAAAAGCGAGCCAATCCAGCGACAGACTTGCCGCACAAATTCATATAAGTTTGTGGTTCAAGCAGCCAGACGGTTTGACCATTGACAGAGGTTCTACCCACGAGGCCATGGTAATTTTTGTCCATAGACAGCGGCGTTTTGAGCGCACGGGAGATTTCGTCAATAAACCAAAATCCCGCGTTGTGGCGCGTTCCGTCATATTCAGGGCCGGGGTTTCCCAAGCCAACAAAGAGTCTGATCATGTTGCAATTATCGTGGCGGGAACGCAAAAAAAAGGCCCACTTGCGTGGGCCTTTTGGGAAGGAATTAATCGAAAAGATTATTTCTTCTTGGCGGGAGCGGCTTTGCCACCCTTGCCGGCTGGTGCAGCAGGCGCAGCAGCAGCGTCACCTTCAGCTGGCACATCGGCACCGGCCACAACCATCACGGAAACCAGAACGGGGTTGTTGTTGCCGCGGGTGATGACTGTCACGCCTTTTGGCAATTTGATGTCCGACAGGTTGAGCGTGCTGCCCTTTTTCAGTCCGCTCAAATCGACGGCAATGAATTCTGGCAAGTTACGTGGCAGGCACATAACATCCAACTCGGTCATCACGTGTGATGCGACGCAATGGTCAATCTTGACCGCAGGAGACTCTTCGTCACCGCTGTAGTGCAATGGCACTTTCAGGTGCAACTTGGTGCCGGCAGTCACGCGCTGAAAGTCAACGTGCAAAATCAGCTGCTTGTAAGGGTGCATTTGCACATCGCGCAAAACCACGCGAGAAGCTTTTCCGTCCACTTCCATGTCGAGAATGCTGGAGTGGAAAGCTTCTTTTTTCAGGGCGTGCCACAAAGCGTTGTGATCGACTTCGATCTGTTGAGCTTCGACCTCACCGCCGTAAACAATTCCGGGTGTGCGACCGGTGATGCGGAGACGGCGGCTCGCACCCGTGCCCTGCTTAGCGCGCTCAAAAGCGACAAAATTCATAGTAATACTCCTAGAGAAGCCCACCGCGACCAGTGTGACTCCGGTTTTTAAAAGACTCGCAGCCCGCCAGAGGCAGCTGCGGGCCCACTTTTGCTCAGATCAAAAAAGATTATCCTGATCCGAGAACAAACTCATGACTGACTCACCTTTGGCAATGCGCTGAATCGTTTCTGCAATCAGCGGTGCCACAGAAACCTGACGAATTTTTGCGCACGCCTGTGCTTCAGCGCTCAAGGGAATCGTATTGGTGACCACGACTTCGTCGAGTGCATCACCACCGGTAATGCGCTCGATCGCAGGGCCGGAAAAAATGGGGTGCGTGCAATAGGCGTAGACCTTTTTCGCGCCACGTTCTTTCAACACCTCGGCCGCTTTCACCAGCGTGCCAGCGGTATCAATCATGTCGTCCATGATCACGCAGTTACGCCCTTCGATCTCGCCAATGACATGCATTACTTCGCTCACATTGGCTTTGGGACGGCGCTTGTCGATGATGGCCAGGTCGCAGTTCAGCTGTTTGGCGAGCGCTCGGGCACGTACAACACCGCCAACGTCAGGGGAGACAACGATCAAATCGTCGTAATTTTTTTGGCGCAAATCACCCAGCAAAACGGGTGATGCATAAATATTGTCAACGGGAATGTCGAAAAATCCCTGGATCTGATCGGCATGCAAATCCATGGTCAAAACACGGGCGACACCCACGGCTTGAAGCATATTTGCAACGACTTTTGCAGTGATCGGCACACGGCTGGATCGAGGACGACGGTCCTGGCGAGCATAGCCAAAGTAGGGGATCACGGCACTAATGCGCTCGGCAGATGCTCGTTTCAAGGCATCGACCATGATGAGCAGTTCCATCAATGAGTCGTTTGTAGGAGAGCAGGTGGACTGGACCACAAAAACGTCGCGAGCGCGCACGTTCTGGTTGATCTCGACGGTGACTTCACCGTCAGAAAATCGTCCGACTGTCGCGGCACCTAAGGTAATGTTCAGGTGACGGGCAATGTCAGCCGCCAAGGCGGGGTTGGCATTGCCAGTAAAAACCATGAAATCAGGGGGAGGAGCAGCCTGCATGAGAATTCCAGCGATTGAGTGACGATTGTGGCTGTGAGCCCTTTGTCTGGACAACACAGCGAGATATTTGGCAGGGGAAGAAGGACTCGAACCTTCGCATGCTGGAATCAAAATCCAGTGCCTTAACCAACTTGGCGACTCCCCTACACGGGTTAACAGCAGTAGCTGCCAACCGATAACCTTAACTCTTCGCCCAACCCGACAAAGGGTGGACATCCAGCATATTACATGCCTTGATCTGAAAGCCGCTTGGCGCGTCTCTTAAATCTAATTCTTTCGGCATGTGCGCAAACACCGCACTACCAGAACCTGTCATTCTTCCACTTAATCCGATAGACGTAAGCCACCGAATGGCTCCCTCAATTTCAGGACAAAGTCTCAAAGCAACACTTTGCAAGTCATTTTGACCAAAATCAAAATTATCTGCCGCGAAGCCTGAAATTATAGCCCGTTTCGTGTCTCTTTTTAATAGAGGGTCTAGAAATATCAATTTTGTTTCCAGGCCACTGTTCGGCTTTACTACCAAAAACCGGCTAGGCGTCAATTTGACGGGTGTAATTATCTCACCAATTCCTTCCACCCACGCGTTCTCGCCACTTATGAAGAACGGAACATCGGCGCCCAATTGGAGGCCGATCTGCATGAGTTTGTCGACCGGCAGTTGAGTATTCCATAGCCGATTCAGCGCAAGCAATGTCGAGGCCGCGTCGGAAGACCCTCCACCCATCCCGGCCTGCGCCGGGATGCATTTTTCAATGCCAATATGCGCGCCTAGAGAGGTTCCGGTCGCCTGTTGAAGTGCACGACCCGCCTTCAGAATCAGATCATCAGGGGGTAACGGGGTACTAAGATCTTCACGACTGATTTTTCCGTCGGAGCGCACTTCAAAGTGAAGTGTGTCGCACCAGTCCACCAACATGAACACCGATTGGAGTAAGTGGTAGCCATCGTCTCGGCGCCCAGTGATGTGGAGAAACCGATTGAGCTTCGCTGGCGCGTGAATATCGTGGAGCGCTTTCATCTTGGTGGCAATTGGGGTTATTTTTCGAGCACGATTCGCAGTTCAGCCGGAGGGAGTGGCGTGCTTCGTTGCGCCGTGATTCGTCCCTTGGCGTGATCTGTCACGTCAGCCGTCCACCCGCCTGCAGACGCGTTGGTGCCGGCCAGCCAGGCAAACAGGGCCTCCACCGGTATGGATGTGCCCAAAACCTGATCAATCAATTCATTCAACGATGAAAAGTGACGCATCTCCGATTTGGAAGTTACGGAGGCGTCCTGCCTGGACCACGCCAAGACCGCTGCTGTGCCACCAATGGGCGTGTACAGGGTCAATCCGCCTTCATTTGCGTTGCCTGTCAATTCAAAACCTGCCGAAACTGATTGCGCAGGTCGGTCTGCTCCATTAGCGCCAACACGAACCGCTAAGCGACCTCGCCATGTCGACATTTCTTGGCCAGAGTTCAGGGCCTTCGGCGGAAGCGCACAACCCGTCAGTAATAAACAACTTGCATAAAGCGCCGAATGAAGAAATCGCCGCCTCTGTCGATTCACCACTTTACACCCAAGCGATTCAGTGTTTCCATTAACGTATCGTTCTTTGGGTTAATCTGGATGCCTTGTTTCCACACCTCGATAGCTTCATTGCGCCTGTTCATGGTCCACATGACCTCACCGAGGTGAGCAGCGATCTCTGCGTCTGGCTTTGAGCTGAATGCCGTTTGGAGTATGCGCAGAGCCTCCTCATTGTTGCCGCTGCGAAACTCGACCCAAGCCAGGCTGTCCATGATGAATGGGTCCTCTTTGGCGAACTCGAGCGCCTTCAATATAAGCTGTTTGGCCTCTGGCAATTGTTGGCCTCGGTCGGCCAGCGAGTACCCGAGCGCGTTGTAGGCGTGATGGTAGTCAGGTTTACCCGCGATGATGGATCGCAATAAGCGTTCCATTTCCGCCAAATTCCCCATCTTTTCAACCAGCATTGCCAAGTCGTAAACGAAGTCCCAGTCGCCAGGGTTGCGATCGATCGCGCCTTTCAGCACGCTGTAGGCGTCGGAATATCGTTTTTCTTCCCGAAGAATTTGCACCTCAGTCGCGACTTTCATTCGAGCGTCCGAGTCGGACTGCTCATTTTGACTGCGAATTAGCAGCAGTGCAGCATCTGCTTTACCTTGTTTGGCCAGCAAAATGGCGCGACGCAACTGCGCGCTGAGGATGTCGTCCTTGCCATCGATTCGACGCAACCAAGCGTCAGCGACTTCATAATTTAGTCGCTGCTCGGCAATTTGAGACAGTGACAGATAGGCCTGCGTTAAGCCTTTGGCAGCTTCGGACTGATCGTTTTGACGGGGCTGGACCAACGCAATGTATTGCTGGAGCGACTTTTCCGCCGCATCCAAATTGCCTTCTTGAGTTTGCAAAACACCTTGAATAAGCCATGAATCCTGGAAATCAGGGTATGTCGAGGTGATGATTTGAAGTTGCGCCTGAGCTTCAGAGAAGCGCTGCATACCCAACAGAACACGCGCATACGCCATCCTGATCGTCGGCGTGGGGTTTCTCTCGAGGTAGCGCAGAATCAGTGCCTCGGCATTCGGAACGTTTTCCCTCATCAACAACAGGCTAAGAAGGGCAGGGCCTTCAGCAGTTGGCTCTGCAATTTGCGCTTTGCGTGTTGCCTCAACCGCACCGTCGAAATCCCTGGCGTCAAATCGCAGTTGTCCAATGCTTGTCCAAGAAGCTGACGCTTCTGCCGGGACCGTCATGTATTTCGCCAACGCTTTTTCAACTGTATCCGCCGCCAGAGTTTTGTCACCGGCTCGCACGTAGTATTGAGGAATTGCTGAAATAAACTTGGGGCGGTCCGTTGCAGGCGTAGAGGCCAACTCCTGTTTCAGGGGCTCGAGCGTTTCGCCAATTCGATTGAGACCGATCAGGATTTGAAATAGAAATCCATTGGCCTCTTTTGATTCAGGAATTACTTGCTTCCAGGCTTGGGCTGCCTGGAGCGCCGAAGCGCCAGATCTGGCCTGCAACGCAATTTCGACCGCGCGCTGGAACAACTGGGCACTTCGGGTTTTTCTCGCGGCGTCAAGAATCAATGAGTATGCCGCGCCGGAATCGCCGCCGCGCGCATTCAGCTCACCCATCAGCAATTGGTAGAACAAGGGACCATCAAGTTGGGAGTTGGCCGGTCGTTGGCCTGTTGTGGCCAAATTTTGGGCGTTAACACCCAAGGCACAAGTCAAAGAAACAAGAATAGCAATACGGTTAAAACGCGACATCAGATCATAATAATCCAAGCCAACAAGTTTGCTTTTTTATGCCTGAATTACCTGAAGTTGAAGTTACCCGGTTGAGCTTTGTTGAGCGAATCGCCGGGGCTGCGGTACTGGCGACTCGCATCGGAAAGCCATTACGATGGCCTTTGGGCTGCACGCCTGATTCGCTGGTGGGGAAAACAGTGCAGACGGTGCGGCGCCGTGGGAAATACCTGTTAGTTGATTTTGATCGCGGAGTGCTGATTTTGCACTTGGGGATGTCAGGAAGCTTGAGGTTTGAGTCAGGCTTGCCGCCGCACGGCACTCACGATCATTTCGACCTCGTAACGACTCGTGGCACGCTTAGACTTCACGATCCACGGCGTTTTGGGGCGGTCGTCTACGCAGAGTCGGACGCTGACCCCAGCGCAACCAAACTGTTGGGGAAGCTGGGGGTTGAGCCGTTTTCTGAGAAATTTGATTTCACTGCCTTTCATTCAGGCTTAAAGGGGCGGCGGGCGCCGATCAAACAGGTGCTACTGAGCGGTAGCTTGGTCGTTGGAGTGGGCAACATTTATGCTTCTGAGGTATTGTTTTTGGCTGGCATCCGACCGACTTTGCGGTCAGCAAGGTTGAGTGGGCCTCGGGCCAAGAGGCTTTACCATGCTATTCGTGACGTGCTGTTGCGTGCAGTGAATGCAGGCGGAAGTACTCTGCGAGACTTCTCCAGTGCGAGTGGGGAAAGCGGGCATTTTCAACTTGAAACCATGGTTTACGGTCGAGGAGATCAACCTTGCCGGAATTGTGGAACTCCAATCAAAATGATTCGTCAGGGGCAGAGGTCAACGTTTTACTGTCCGGTTTGTCAAAAAACCTGAACGATTTTCCGGGTGGCAATGCTATATTGAGCGATTGCCTTTGGAGGACACTTGCAGACTTCATTCAACGAACGGTTTGACCAACACAGTACGTGGCGGCGTGACTTTGCCCTGCGCTTAAAGCTGTTGGGCGAATGGATGAAGGATCACGATTTGGTCGACTCCGCGTTGGAAGAACGTTTGCAACGGCTGGAGACGCAGGTTCGATCTGACAAAATAATGGTGGCCTTTGTTGCGGAGTTCTCACGCGGGAAGTCCGAGTTGATCAATGCGATCTTTTTCGCCGGATATGGTCGAAGAATCATGCCCGCCGCCGCCGGTCGAACGACCATGTGCCCAACCGAGTTGGGTTACGACATTGATGAGCCCCCCAGTTTGCGTCTGTTGCCAATTGAGACCCGATTGAGGCCCCAGTCACTGATGGAGTGGCGCATGGTTCCTGAGAAGTGGACCCGAATCGACCTCGATGTCAATGATCCCAAGCGTTTGGCGATCGCGCTTGAAAAAGTCGCTGAGACGCGACGGGTCACTCCTGAAGAGGCGCGTTTGCTCGGGTTTTGGCATAGTCAGGCACCGGAAGACAACCCGCCTCAGGATTCACGGGGGATGGTGGAAGTTCCGATGTGGCGCCATGCATTGATCAACATTGCGCACCCTTTGCTCAAGCAGGGCTTGGTTATTTTGGACACGCCTGGGCTTAATGCCATTGGAGCCGAGCCTGAGTTGACGGTTAGCTTGATACCCCAGGCGCAGGCAGTTGTCTTTTTGTTGGGTGCGGATACAGGGGTCACCAAATCTGATCTCGCAATTTGGCGCGAGCACTTGAGTAGTCATGCTCGTGATGAAAGTACCCGTCTTGTGGTGCTGAATAAGATAGATACGCTTTGGGATGCTTTAAGTACGCCTGATCAGGTGCAACTGCAAATTGATCGACAGCAACGTGCTACTGCTGAGATTCTTGGCGTAAACAATTCGCAAGTCATTCCAGTGTCGGCGCACAAAGGCTTGCTGGCCAAAGTGACGAACGATGTCGAATTGTTCAAACGCAGTGCGCTGGCCGACTTGGAGAGTGCCCTGAGTGAGGGAATCTTAGGCCAGCGGCGACAGATATTGGGTGCTGCTGTCACCAGCGCATTGGCTGAGCTTCGGTCCGAGGCGGCGCGAATGGTGCATATTCGGCGGCGTGACCTATCTGAGCAATCGGCAGAACTGCGGGAGCTACATAGCAAAAACTCGCCTGTGATCAAGAATATGCGGTCACGCATCTCTCAGGAGCAAGCAGAGTTTGATCTGGGTGGTGTGAAGATTCATGCAGTGCGTTCAGTCCATTTGAAGCTGTTGCGTGAGGTCTTTAAGCTGATGGGGCCGGCGGCGCTCAAAGTTGAAATGAGCCAGCTCACGGCGACCCTGCAGAAAAAAGGTATCAAGTTTGGGGTGAAGCGAGCGTACGGTGAGACGTTTGAACGCCTGCGGGCCAGTTTGACTCGCGTACAGGTCGTCAGTGCCGAAATTCAAACGATGCTGGCAGCCACCTTTCGCCAATTGAATTCAGAGTATGGTTTTTCATTGTTGGCTCCGGCGATGCCTGATATGAAGCGTTACCTCCACGCTTTGGATCAGGTCGAACAAAGCCACTTGAAGTTTCTCAGTGTGACCAACGTTTTCCGGTTGGCGCAACCTGAGTTCTCCGCGCGGCTTGTTCGCGCTTTGTCCACAAGGCTGCGAGTGGTTCATGAAGCAGTTCTGGGTGACATCGAATTGTGGAGTAAATCTGCAACGTCGCAACTCGACGTGCAGTTGCGGGAGCGGCGTCGAAATTTCAGTCGACGCCTGGAAGCGATTGACAGAATACAGCAGGCTTCTGGTGGACTCAACGAACGAATCGCGGAAATTGTGGTGCAAGGCACTGCCTTGCAGCAGCTAGAGGAAAAGCTGGGGGAGTTGACCGGATATGTCATCAAGGCTATCGATTTTCCGGCGGAAGAGGCCACTCAAGTGGCGGAGCCAGTTTGAATCCGATTGGCGCTCGACAGAGCCTTTCCAACCGGGTTGTGGCGTGGCAAAAGGCGCATGGCCGAAATGATTTACCTTGGCAGAATACCCGCGACCCTTATCGAGTGTGGCTGTCAGAAATCATGCTGCAGCAAACTCAGGTTGTCACAGTGCTGGGTTATTTCGCTCGCTTCCTGCAGAGGTTTCCGACGGTCACGTCGCTAGCGGCAGCGTCACAGGACGATGTATTGGCCTTGTGGAGTGGGTTGGGTTATTACAGCCGCGCTCGAAACCTGCACCGATGTGCAATCGATGTCGAAACGATTCATGGAGGCACTTTTCCCCGATCAATTGAAGACCTGGAATCACTGCCGGGAATTGGGCGCTCGACTGCTGCGGCAATCGCTTCGCTTTGCTACGGGCATCGGGTTGCAATTTTGGATGGAAACGTAAAGCGAGTTTTAACTCGCGTGCTCGGTTTTTCTCACGACTTGGCTCGCGCAGCCAACGAACGATTGCTCTGGGATGATGCAACGGAAATTCTGCCAGCGACCGATCTTTTCAACGCTATGCCACGGTATACACAAGGCATGATGGATTTAGGTGCGACAGTTTGCACGAACAAAAATCCGAGGTGCGGTGAGTGCCCGATCGTGTCCCTGTGTGTTGCACAGAAAACTGGAGAGCCCGAAAAGTACCCTGTCAAAACACGAAAAATAAAACGAAGCGCTCAATCAATATGGTTATTGCTTGTCAGGAAAGGGGATGGTGCTGTTTTGCTAAACAAGCGTCCGACCCCAGGGGTGTGGGCTGGGCTCTACTGCACACCACTGTATGACGATCGAGCGGCACTTGAGGCGGATGTTCAACCAGAGTGGAGGGCTCAGTTGACTGATGCCCCTGGATTTACCCATGTGTTAACCCACAAAGACCTTTATATGCACCCTGTGGTTTTGAACGCATCAAATGACCTGACCGCCTTTGCGGAGGGCGGATGGTTGGCTGCCAATGAATGGCCTCACCTGGGGCTACCCGCGCCCATTCGCAAACTGCTTATGACGGTCTGAATGGCAAACCCGTGGCAGCGTCGAGTTCCCGATGACGTTTGAGTGTGACCCATTTGTCTTTGTACAAAGCGACGAGTCGTTCTACCAAATAAACTGAACGGTGTTGACCGCCGGTACAACCAATGGCCACCGTGACATAGCTTCGGTGGTCATTGGAGAGTGCATCCAACCAGTGATTCAGGAACGATTGAATGTGATCCAGCATTTGCAGCACCTGCGGCTGATCATCCAAATACTCCGCGACAGGTGCATCAAGTCCCGTGAGGTGACGAAGCTCTGGCTCGTAATGCGGGTTGGGGAGCATGCGGACATCGAATACATAGTCGGCATCGCCTGGTGCGCCATGTTTGAACGCAAATGATTTGAAGATGAGCGTCAATTGGCCCGCTGGGGAGTTCACCAACGATTTAATGTCTCTCTGGAGCTGCGCCGGGCGACTGAAACTGGTGTCAATCAGGTGTGAGTTTTCTCGAATTTCAGAGAGAAGTTCCCGTTCCAGTTCGATGGCATCCACCAACACGCGACGCAAATCTGGCGAAGCCCTGTCTTCCGGCATTTGGGACAAGGGGTGTTTTCGGCGGGTTTCAGAGTACCGTCTTACCAATGTTCCAGTCGTTGCATCCAAAAATACAAGTTTGACTGACACGCCTTGTTTTTTCAGCGCCGCCAGTTGCTCCGGCAGCAATGGGAGGGATGTAGCAGTTCGAACATCCATTGCAATGGCAACGCGACTGGCATTTTGTTGCCGCTCCAACTCAATGAGAGCAATAAGCAATTCCGGCGGGAGATTGTCAACACAAAAGTACCCGGCATCCTCCAGGGCGTTCAGAGCGACCGACTTGCCAGAGCCGGACATGCCCGTGATCAATACTATTTCCAAGTTGGGTTCAACGGTGGGCATGGCGTTACGGTCCTAAGTGCAGCATTTCCCTAGCATGGGCTTGTGAGGTGCCAGATAGTCGCTCACCGCCCAACATGCGCGCCACTTCGGCGACTCGTTGCTCACCCAGCACCTCCGTAACAAAGCTTAAAGTGGACTCTCCCTCTAGGCGCTTGAAAACCCGCCAATGGTGGTCCGCGCAAGCGGCAACCTGCGGTAGATGCGTGACTGCTAATACTTGGCGATCGACCCCTAATTGCTTCATCAGGCGACCTACAGTCTCTGCGACAGCGCCACCGATTCCTGCGTCGACTTCGTCAAAAATTAGTGTTTGGGCAGTTCCAAGCTGACTGGTTGTTACCGCAATTGCCAATGCGATTCGCGATAACTCTCCCCCTGATGCGACCTTGTTGACTGGCTTTGGCGTACTGCCAGCGTGCCCTGCGACAAGAAAACTGACGTCATCGAGTCCGCTTGCCATCGGATGGGCTGCGTTTTGCAACTTGACTTCGAATTGCCCCCCTTGCATGCCCAGATCCTGCATTGCGTCGGTAACGGCACGCGCTAGCCGAGGCGCCGCTTTGGATCGGGCCTTTGACACCCGTGTGGCTTCAGATGCATAGGCGGAACTCGCTGCAGACTCGGCCGATTCAAGCGCCGAAAGATTGCTGGCCTTGTCCAGGTCGTGCAAGGACTTCGTCCATGTCGACTGAAGCTCTTGAAGCTCTGACGGAGGTCGTTTGTAGCGCCTCGCCAGCGACATCCAGAGGGCGATGCGCTCGTCCAAGGCGTTTAGTCGCTCAGGGTCCAAGTCGACGTTGCGTAAATAGCCTCGCAGTGTGTGTACGGTGTCCTCTACCTGTGCCAAAGCCGACCCTAGAAGGGTGACAAGGTCTCTGTAAATTGGCTCAAGGTGCTCTTGTTGCTGAAGTTGTTGGTGCGCTAGGTTAAGCCGCTGGAGTGCACTGCTGTCGTCATCGTCCAGAGCTTGACTGGCTGATTGCGCGGCGTCAATCAGCGATTGCGCGTTAGAGAGTCGAGCATGTTCGGCATTCAGCGACTCCCATTCCTGCAGCTGCGGTGCAAGTTTGCCCAGCTCGCCGAGTTGCCAGATGAGCCGCTCTCGTTCTATCAGCATAGAGTCCTGAGCCGCTGTTGCTTGTGCAAGTTGCCCATGAGCGAGTCGCCATTGCTGCCACAAACTCGCAAGATCCGATGTGGAAATCTGTCCGTAGGCATCCAATAGCGCTCGAACGGATTCAGGCCCGGTCAGGCTTTGCCATGCGTGTTGACCGTGAATGTCTAGCAATTGTTGGCCAATTTCACGCAATTGGGTTGCCGTCGCAGGACTTCCATTGATCCATGCTCTACTTTTGCCCTGAACGTCGACGGTTCGGCGCAGCAACAGCGCATCAGCGGACTCGAATCCAAATTGTGCGAGCCACGCATTGGTGGAGGGATTAACATCGAACTCAGCGCTGACATCGGTCCGGTTGGTTCCCTCGCGAATGACACCAGTATCTGCCCGTCCTCCAGTGACCAGTTGCAGTGCATCGATAAGGATTGATTTCCCAGCACCCGTTTCTCCGGTCAGCACAGAGAACCCCCTACCTAAGTCCATGTCAAGTTCGCTGACGATGACAAAATCACGCAGAACAATACGTCGCAAGCTCACAGCGCAGTCACTCCTTCATTCCAGTGCAGTTTTTGACGCAATGTGTCAAAGTACGACCACCCTTTCGGGTGAAGAAATCGGACATGGTGCTCCGAGCGGTTGACCACGATGCGGTCACCTTGCATCAATGATGCAATGGACTGCATGTCGAAACTGGCACTTGCGTCTCGACCCGCTACCATTTCTATAGCAATTTCTGTAGAGTTTGAAAGGACAATCGGCCGATTGGAAAGGGTATGCGGCGCGATGGGTGCCAGAACCCAACCAGGAATGGACGGGTGTAGCAAGGGGCCACCGGCTGACAGTGAGTACGCCGTAGATCCCGTTGGGGTGGCGATGATCAGGCCGTCCGCTCGCTGGTTGGCGACAAAATGGCCATCCACTTCAACGCGCAACTCCACCATTCCGGACGTTGCACCACGATTGATCACGACGTCGTTCATCGCCAGTGCGTCAAAAACGCAGTGACCGTCGCGAACGACCTGGCCATGAATCAAGCTGCGATGCTCTTCCTCGAATTCCCCTAGAAGCATGGGCCCCAACGTGTCCGAAAAACCGTCAAATCGAATGTCGGTGATGAACCCGAGGCGCCCCTGGTTCACGCCAATGAGGGGAACGCCATAGGAGGCCAATTGCCGCCCGATGGCCAACATCGTGCCATCCCCACCGACGACCAAACCCAAATCACACTGGGTGCCAATGGTTGCCACACTCATGGTGGGGTAGCCCGAGATGCCCATATTTCGAGCGGTGTCATGTTCAAACACAACTTCGCAGCCTTTCGCATGCAGGAAGTGGGCAATGTCTTCCAGTGCTTGGCGTGACGAAGCCCTAGTCGCACCAGACGAAACCGTTTGGTATTTGCCAATTAGGGCAACCTGCCTGAAATTCGAGTTCATCATCAAATTACATCACTAAAATGACTTCATGCTGGATGACCGTGCCAAGTTGTTATTAAAAGCGCTGGTCGAGCGCTATATTGCCGATGGCCAGCCGGTGGGTTCTCGCACGCTTTCCAAGGCGTCAGGCTTGGAGTTGTCGCCAGCCACCATTCGCAATGTCATGTCCGATCTTGAGGAGCTTGGGTTAATCGTAAGTCCTCACACGTCTGCGGGGCGAATCCCGACGGCTAGGGGTTATCGCTTGTTCGTCGACACGATGCTGACGGTCAAGCAGGGCCAATATGGCTCGCATAGCTTGGCGCCTGATCAGCCGCAAAAAGTTTTGTCCAACGCTGCCAACTTGTTGTCGAGCCTTTCCCAATTCGTGGGGGTTGTCGTTGCCCCTCGCCGATCATCCGTATTTCGGCACATTGAATTTTTGAGGCTTTCAGAGCGTCGAATGCTGGTCATCATCGTTTCCCCAGAGGGCGATGTTCAAAACCGGGTCATTTTTACAGCGGTTGACTATTCACAAACGCAATTGGTTGAGGCCGCCAATTATTTGAATACCAACTATGTTGGGCTCGCAATAGAGCAGGTGCGGGAGCGGTTGAAGAATGAAGTTGAATCACTTCGCTCGGAAATTGCCAGCTTGATGCAGGCAGCCGTTGCTGTGAGTTCTGAAGCGATCACGGACACACAAGACGACGTTGTGATCTCCGGTGAGAGGAATTTATTGTCGGTGACAGATTTTTCTCATGACATGGGCCATCTTCGTCGTGCGTTTGAATTGTTTGAGCAAAAAGCGCAGTTGATGCGATTGCTGGAAGTGACTGGGCAAGCAGAAGGCGTGCGAATTTTTATTGGCGGAGAGAGTCAAGTGGTGCCATTTGAGGACTTGTCCATTGTTAGTTCACCGTATGAAGTTGATGGTCGAGTCGTGGGCACCTTGGGTGTGATTGGCCCAACGCGTATGGCATATGACCGAATGATTCAAATTGTGGACATTACATCAAAATTGGTCAGCAACGCCCTAAGTCACCACAAGTAGGCCAGTACAATCATGGCTCGGTTGGGGCGTTAGCTCAGTTGGTTAGAGCAGAGGACTCATAATCCTTTGGTCGAGTGTTCAAGTCACTCACGCCCTACCAAATTTAGTGTTATAATTTATTTCTAGGCGGCTGTAGCTCAGTTGGATAGAGTACTTGGCTACGAACCAAGGGGTCGTGGGTTCAATTCCTGCCAGCCGCACCAAAAAGACAAGGGTCTGCATTGAAAAATGCAGACCCTTTTTCTTTTGTCATTCTGGATCAATCTCGTATATGGGTAATTCCTGTCGCCTGTATCGCTATGCGCCGCGACTCATTTGGTGTTGTTCCTTGAACTCCAATGACAATACGAGCATGAACAAAGCATTCACAAAGGAAAGTGATCGCGACGAAGACGATGAGTTGCCAGTTCTGGCCATTCCGGTTGGTGCAAAAAACTACATCACGCCACTGGGTCACGCCCGAATTCGGGCGGAGCTTCTTGATCTCATCGATAGTCAACGCCCACGTGTGGTGGAGGCTGTTTACTGGGCTGCGAGCAATGGGGATCGGTCAGAAAATGGTGACTACATTTACGGCAAAAAGCGATTGCGTGAAATTGACCGTCGAATTCGTTTCTTGACCAAACGTTTGGAGGTGATGGAAGTGATTAACCCTTCGATTCATCACGGGTCCGATCAAATATTCTTTGGCGCGACAGTGTCATATCTGCAAAGCGATGGATTCCAGCGAACGATCACCATTCTTGGGGTTGACGAAGCAGATAGCGCACAGGGACAAGTCAGTTGGGTTTCCCCGATTGCCAGAGCACTTTTAAAAAACCGACAAGGTGATGTGCTTCAACTTGTCACGCCAATAGGCGTAGTCGAGATCGAGGTCGTCCGCGTTGACTACCCGTGTCCTGACACTGAGCCGGTGATCAAGTAATTTTCGCCCGCTGCGCTTTGAGGACCGATGGGGTCCGCCTGAGGTTGCGAAGAGCGGCCTCCAGTTGAGCCAGGTTGTGTACAGAAATCACAAAACGTAAATCAGAAGCCTCATGTCCAGACTCGTCCTCCATGGTGATGTGGGTGATGTCTGCTTCTGAGGCTGCGACAGCTGCAGCAACTCTGGCCAATACGCCTTTGCCGTTGATCACGGTGACTCTCACACCTGTTTCAAATGCTCGCATAGGCTCATCGGACCATTCCACGCCGATGAATCTTTCGCTGTCTTTGTGGAGCAGCTTTCTGGCGATATGGCAGTCATGCGCGTGCACCATGAGCCCTTCGCCGCGACCGAGGTAACCCACAATGCTGTCCCCAGGAATGGGGCGACAGCAGCGCGCAAACTGAACAGAGGCGCTTTCACTGCCATCGAGGACGACGCTGCCTTGGGAAATTGAATCATGTGCCGTAAAGCGTTCACGACTGAGTAATAGTGCGTCCGGGCGTTCTCCGACGTCGGCCAATAGAGTTAGAAGCCGTTTGGCGACAATGCTTGCGATTCGTTTGCCCAATCCGATGTCGGTCAAAAGCTCGGCTCGGCTCTTGTTTCCGCTGAATCGAAGAAGTCGCTCCCAGATTCCTGCATATTCTGTGGCGTCGTCTGGCAATTTTTTGATGCCTTCGGCACGAAGCGCTTGGGACAACATTTTTTCACCTAGCGCCTCCGACTCGGTCTGAGCCAAGGTCTTAAGGTGGTGTCGAATTTTAGAGCGTGCTCTGGCGGTTCGAACAAAGCTGAGCCATGTTGGGTTTGGCGTCGATACCGGTGCTGTGTCGATTTCAATTACGTCGCCATTGCGCAATTCTGTACGCAGGGGAACCTGTTCGCCATTGATCCGTGCCCCCAGTGTTCGATCCCCCACATCGCTGTGGATTGCGTATGCGAAGTCCACAACCGTAGCGCCCCGTGGCAGTGCCAAAACCTGGCTTTTTGGCGTGAGCACATAGACTGCGTCTGGAAATAGGTCCACCTTGACGTGATCCCAAAACTCAGCCGCGTCACGGGTTTCGTGTTGAATGTCCAAGAGTGACTGCAGCCACTTTGATCCCAGTCGCTCAGCACTTGATGAATCTTGCGTGTTGTTGACCTTGTAGAGCCAGTGAGCCGCAACACCAGATTCGGCCACGATATGCATGGCCTCCGTTCGCATTTGAAACTCGACGTTGACGCCGGAGGGCCCAACCAACGTGGTGTGCAGGGACTGATAACCGTTGAGTTTTCCCAGAGCAATGTGGTCTTTGAACTTGCCGGGGACGGGTTTGTACATCTGGTGCAGCAAGCCCAAAGCTGTGTAGCAGTCAATGATCTCTGGGACGATGACCCTGAATCCGTAGATATCGGTCACTTGGGCAAAGCTCAGGTTTTTTTCGTCCATTTTGGTATAGATGGAGAACAAGGTCTTTTCCCGTCCTGCAATTTTTACCGGCATCCCAAAATTTGAGAAGGAGGCTTCAAGCTCTGCCTGGAC
>JBBKVN010000231.1:0-3672 GCA_037968455.1 Rhodoferax sp. | reverse complement strand
GCCGACGATCAGGGTGATGATTGCGCCCACCACATTCATGCCATACCCCAACAGGTAGCCTGTCAGGAGCTCCATTGTTTTTTGAAGTTGTTCATTCATAGGCTGTCAATGGTAGCCATAGCCGCCGCATCCGAGATTTTTTGGTGCTTTTGGCCTTTAGGCCATGTGGGAATTGCGCAACCAGCTATTGAATATGTAGCAATTTTTGCGCCCGCCCACGCTCTCTCCCGGGCCCTTGTTTGTTCGCATTTTTATTTATATGAACAGATGGCGGTCTGTAGGGCGGGGCGGCTCTGGCGCGAGCCGCTTTAGCCAGGGTTCAGGCCGGCCTTCGGTGCGTCGCCAGATTACCGCACCGGCCCAACGAACGGCGTTGACCACGCTACGCGCTTATTAGGACCGTGAATCCACCGAAGATCATGCGCTTGCCGTCAAATGGCATCTGACCCGGGTCATGTTTCATCCTGACGTCCTGCATGGCGCTGGCCATTCCAGTGTTTCGGACGTCCTTTGACGGCCACGTGATCCACGAGAAGACGACGGACTCGTTCGGCTTGCGCTGGACAGCCATCGAGAACGAGGTGACCTTGCCCTCTGGCACGTCGTCACCCCAACACTCGACGACGCTGAGTGCACCGTGATCTTTGAAGACTGCAGCCGCAGTTTCCGCCGCGGCGCGATACGCGTCCTTGCTCTCGTTCGGTACGGCCAGAATGTATCCATCAACATACTTCATAGCAAACTCCGTGGTGGTGGATGATGGGTTCTGCTCAATGCTCAATGTCAGCGGCCGACCGAGAGCGCAGCGACAGGCACGTCCGCTGCAGCGCCTTGCTAGGTGCCTCTATGGCTGTGTCTCATCGTCTTTGCAAACGAGGTGAACGATTGATGCTGGACTGGATACCCAGAACGCTTGTGACTCTTGCGGCAATGGCTCGATTTCGTCGCAGCGGACCACGCCAGCCGCGTTGAGATGCGCTGAAGCCGCTTCAATGTCGTTTGTGACGACCTCAAGCCAGGTTTCAGCCTGGCTGATCCCCGGAACGCGATCTATCCAAAGCGTGCAGGCGCCGAACTCGAAGCACACCGACGGAGCATGTTGTGTTAGTTCTTTGAGGCCGAGCACATCGCGATAGAACTGAACAGAGGCATCATATAAATGGGGCGGCACCTTCATTGCGATGTTGCGACCCGCAGCGAATTTCAATGTGGTGGACATGTGAACCCCAAAGAAGCACCCAGATCAACATCTGCTCTACATGCTGGACAAGACAATCTCCGGGACATGGCTTACAACCTTGTTTTGAACAAATTCAAAGCGTTTTTCTCACCGTCCGATAAACACTGCAGTCTGACGCGCTTGTTGTATAACCGTTCCCGCTGCGATTCTGGCCGGCGAACCATTGATTTCATTTCCCTCTAAGTTGGCACTGCTTGATCGAGTCAACCCGAACGAAGTGCAGGCTTTATCGTGGCGAAATTTGCGCGGAGTGCATTGAGATCTATCAAACCCAAGGGTAGTCCAATGGGCAAAACGCCTGAATGTCAGCGCCCGCCCGCGTTGCAGCCGGCAGCCGATTGCACAAAAGCCGCTTGCCCCAGCGTTCATGGCGTCGCCTGCATTGAGGCGGTCAACAAACAGCGAATCCCTTTCCCCGCGGGGGTGTACGGACTGGAGACATACCGGACACATCAGGCAAGCTACCGATTGTTCAATTTCAGGAGCCATCGCGTAGCGCTTACTGGAGTGTCCAAAATGCAAGTCAAACTCAACTTGGTCCAACGGGCCACACAGCCCGGCGCAAACATCTCAGCTGCGGCGGGCCGCCTCAATCGCGGCGATGTCAATCTTTCGCATTGTCATCATCGCATCGAACGCGCGCTTGGCGGTAGCGGGATCTGGATCGGTGATTGCTTGCGTCAACGCCAGCGGTGTGATCTGCCATGACAATCCCCATTTATCCTTGCACCAACCGCACTCGCTCTCCTGGCCGCCGTTGCCGACAATCGCGTTCCAGTAGCGATCTGTTTCGGCTTGGTCGGTGGTTGCGACCTGAAACGAGAACGCTTCGTTGTGCTTGAAGGCGGGCCCGCCGTTTAGCCCGAGGCAGGGAACACCCATCACGGTAAAACTGACGGTCAACACATTCCCTTTCTTCCAAGACGGAAAGTCACCCGGCGCGCGGTACACCGCTCCGACGAACGAATCGGGAAAGGTCTTGGCGTAAAACTGCGCCGCGTCCTCGGCGGTGCCATCAAACCAAAGGCATATCGTATTTTTTGCGGGTGTTGTCATGTCACCTCTCCACTTAGATCGCAATTTTGGCGATTCCGGCATAGCTTCACTGTGTATCGCATTCGGGGCCTACAGTTTGAAATGAGGCGTCGCAGGCGGAGGGAACTGTTGCCCGCCGTTGCGGTCACTGTCGAGAAAAAATAACGTGAGTCGCCTGTGGCGAGGCTTCGTGCCTGGTGCATGCGTACCCCAAGGCGGGAAGGTCGACTCCGTCGAACAGCCTCTCCCCGGTGCCAAGCAGGACCGGCGCGATGGCAATGTGCATCTCGTCAATGAGGCGCTGGCGAAGAAACTGCTGGATGACGTTGACTCCGCCACCAACGCGAACGTCTTTGCCCCCGGCGGCTTTTCGGGCGCGTTCAAGAGCGACAGCAGCACCCTCCGTGACGAAGTAAAAGGTCGTTCCGCCGTCCATGACAAGCGGGGGGCGCGCGTAGTTGGTGAGCACAAATACGGGGACGTGATACACCGGATTCTCTCCCCACCAGCCTCGCCAACTCTCGTCGGGCCAGGGCCCGCGAATGGGCCCGAACATGTTTCTTCCCAAAATCCAGGCCCCCATATTGTGGAAACCTCGTGCGGCGAAATCGTCATCGATGCCGGTTTCTCCACTGTCGCTACCGAACAGTTGCTTCTGAAACGTTCGAGTGGCGAGCGCCCAACCATGCAGGGAGGTGCCGCCCACACCCAGTGGATTGTCCAAGTCTTGGTCGGGGCCGGCGCCGAAGCCATCCAGCGAAATGGTGAAACTCTCTACGCGTAGCTTGGACATGGGATGTTTCGGATGATTTTGGGCCTCAAAGGGCCTTGAAGTTTGACGCGCTTGTTGTATGAGCACTCCCGCTGCGACTCTGGCTGGCGGACTATTGATCAGATATCCCTCTATGTTTGAACTACCTGACCAGGTCAGCTCAATCAAAATGCTGACTTTATCGTGGCGGAATTTGTGCTGAGTGCATTGATATCTATCAAACCCAAGGGCAGTCCATTGGACAAAACACCTGAATGGCGTTGCCTCCATGGAGGCCACCAACAATCAGCGAAACCCCGTCCCCAGAGGGGGTAAAGGGGATGGGGGATAGGTGGTCTGGGAAGAGCAAAGCGGCGCCATGCTCCCAGCTTCACCCACGAAGAATTTTTATAAGACTTTTAGGCCTGCAACCCTTGTGAATCAGGCGCAGGCAGCTATCAAAATAGCAGCAATTCAAAACTAGCTGGCCGAGGGGAGGTGGCGAGGCGGCGCATTGGCAAATGCGTTACTTACCGCGTGCCCGCTCGTACAAAGGCATCACCTTGGGTAGGTTGTGTTGAATATCCTCGATGCGGGAGCTGCCCGAGGGGTGGGTGGACAACCACTCTGGGGGTGAACCGCTTTT
>JBBKVN010000230.1:0-3638 GCA_037968455.1 Rhodoferax sp. | reverse complement strand
ACGAGGCGCTAACCGCCATGCCCTGGCGCGGTCGCAGCCTCAAAGTCTGGCCGCAGATTGCCGCCGCACTGGACCAGCTCATCGCCGAAAACGACGTGGTGGTGATCGAGGGCGCGGGCCCGCCGGCGGAGATCAATCTGTCCAGCAGCGACATCGTCAATATGCGTGTGGCGGTGCACGCCAACGCGGCCTGTTTGCTGGTGACCGACATTGACCGCGGTGGCGCGTTTGCCCACCTCTACGACACCTGGGCCTTGCTGCCTGAGAGTGAGCGTGGCTTGATCAAGGGCTATGTGCTGAACAAGTTTCGGGGCGATGCCAGTCTGCTGGCCCCCGCGCCGCAAATGCTGCAAGACCTGACCGGCGTGCCCACCGTGGCCACGCTGCCCATGTGGTGGCAGCACGGTCTGCCCGAAGAAGACGGCGTGTTTGACGACCGCAGCACGGCGGCCGGTGCCGTCACGCTCACCGTGGCCGTTGTTGCCTACCCGCGCATCAGCAATCTGGACGAGTTTCAGCCGCTTAAAAACATTGCCGGCGTGCGCCTGCAGTGGGTGCGCAGCCCGTCCGAGCTGGCGGGTCTGTCGCCCACCGACTGGATTATTCTGCCCGGCTCCAAACACACCAGCGGCGACCTGGCCTGGCTGCGGGCACAGGGGCTGGACGCCGCCGTCGCACGCCATGCAGGGCAGGGTGGTGCCGTGTTGGGCGTGTGCGGTGGGCTGCAAATGCTGGGCGAGGCGCTGATTGACTTGCATGGCATTGACGGCAACGCCCCTGGGCTTGGCTTGTTGCCGCTGGTGACCGCGTTTGATGTGGACAAAACCGTGCAGCACACCGAAACCGAATTTGAGACGAATCTGACGAGTGACAGCATGGCGGCCCAGCCTTGGGCGGCGCTGGCCGGTGTGACGGTGGCAGGGTACGAGATTCACCACGGCCAAACCGCTCAGCACCCGGCCATGGCCAAGGCGGGCGACATCGCCCGCCCGGTGCTGCCCGACGGCTTGGGCTGGTTAAACGGCGCAGGCAATGTGATGGGCGTGTATTTGCATGGACTCTTTGAAGACCCCAACGCCTTGCACGCCTTGTTTGGCGAACGGGCCGCCACGCTGGATACCGTTTTTGATGGTTTGGCGGACTTTATTGCCACCCACTTTGAGCCGGGTGTGCTGGACGGACTGATTGCTGACGCATCCGTATCGACACCCACGCCGGGCTGACTTCCCTTTTTTCAACTCCCCACGTTTCACCATCATGACCTTCCCCATCCCGACGCTTGTTGATATTCGTACCGCTGCATTGACCCAGGCCTTGCAACACAAACTCGACTTCAAGACTAAGCCGCTGGGGTCACTGGGGCGGCTGGAAACGCTGGCGCTTCAGCTCGGCGAGATTTTGGGCACCGAGACACCCGTGCTGGATTGCCCCCAGATGGTGGTGTTTGCGGGCGACCATGGGCTGACCGCTCAGGGCATCTCCGCTTTCCCCAGCGATGTGAGCTGGCAGATGGTCGAGAACTTTCTGGCGGGAGGCGCGGCGGTGAGTGTGTTGGCACGTCAGCATGGTTTGAAGCTGACGGTGGTGGACTGCGGCGTGAACCATGACTTTCTGGCCGGTTTGCCTGCTGGCACGCAGCGGCGCGGCTTGCTGGTGCGCAAAGTCGCGGGGGGCGAGAAAGGCACAGCCGACTCGTTTACCCAGCCCGCGATGACGCCCGCCCAATGCGAGCAAGCGATAAGCAATGGGCAGGCCATCGTCAAAGGCTTGCCGGGCAATGCCTTGCTGTTGGGCGAGATGGGCATTGGCAACACCTCAGCCGCCTCGCTCTTGCTGGCTAGATTGACGGGACTGGACATTGCGGTGTGCACGGGTGCCGGCACCGGCCTGGACGCCGCCGCGGTACAACGAAAAGCCGCAGTGTTGGGCCAGGTGCTGGCGCGTCATGTGGATGCCACTGCGCCGCTGGACGCTTTGGCGGCCTTGGGTGGGTTTGAAATTGCCACCATGGTGGGCGCGGTGCTGCAAGCCGCGCAGGAGCGCCGCGTGGTGGTGGTCGACGGCTTTATCGCCACCGCCGCCGTGCTGGTGGCGCACGCGCTGCAGCCCTTGGTTTTGCAGCGCTGTGTGTTTGCCCACCGCTCGGGCGAGCGCGGCCATGAGTTCATGTTGCAACACCTGGGCGTGCAAGCCTTGCTGGACTTGGGGCTGCGTTTGGGTGAAGGCTCTGGCGGTGCGCTGGCCTGGCCGCTGCTGCAGTCGGCCTGCGCCATTCTTCGCGACATGGCCAGTTTTGAATCCGCCGGCGTGTCTGAAAAATCGGCTGAATCGGCCAGCGCCGCTTGATGTTGGCGCGCCCTGTTCGCCACTATTTGCTGGCCTTGCAGTTTTTCACCCGGGTGCCCGTCACCGGGCGATTGGCAGAATGGGTGGGCTTCAGCCCCGCCATGCTGCGCGCCAGCGCTGGGCATTTTCCGGGCGTGGGCTGGTTGGTCGGCGGCCTGGTGGCGGCCCTGACTGCGTTGTTGTTGCAGGGCTTGCCGGGCGATGCTTTTGCCCCCTTAGTGGCGGCGGTGTGGGGCACGGCTTTTGGCGTGCTGATCACCGGGGCGTTTCACGAAGACGGGCTGGCCGATGTGTTTGACGGCCTGGGCGGCAGCCCAGACCGGGACCGTGCGCTCATCATCATGAAAGACTCCCGCGTGGGCGCCTTTGGGGCTATTGCCATGATGCTGGCGCTGCTGGCCAAGGTGTCGGTGTTGGCGCTGCTGGGGGCGGTCAACGCCACTCTGATGTGCACCGCTTTGTTCTTGGCCCATGTGGTGTCGCGCACCTGGCCGCTGTTCCTGATTCGGCTCATGCCGCACGTGGGCGACGTGGCGGGCTCCAAATCTAAACCGCTGGCGGATCAGATCACCTTGGCCAGCCTTGTGACGGCTTGTTTATGGTGTTTTATGGCCTTAGCCCTCGTCGCTTATGCGCAAGCTGCTACTCATTTCATAGTATTTAATCAGCCGACTGTGGTGCTGCTGCAGGCACTTGGCGGGGCCTTGCTGGCCTCTTCTCTGGCTTTTCTGCTGATGTGGAGTTGGTTTTGGCGGCGTCTGGGCGGCTTCACTGGCGATTGTTTGGGCACCACGCAGCAATTGTGCGAGCTGGCGTTTTATCTCGGCCTGGCCCTGTGTCTGTAGGCCACTGCTTATGAAGCTGTGGCTGGTTCGCCATGCGCAACCGCTGATTGATGCTGGCGTCTGTTACGGCGCCACCGATGTCGCCGCCGACACCGATGCAACTGTGGCGGCCGCGCAGGCACTGGTCCAGCAGTTGCCGGTAGGTATGGTCATGCGAGTTTCATCGCTACAAAGATGTGAGCAGCTTGCGTACGCTGTGCAAGGGCTACGGCCTGATTTGTCATATGAGATTGATACGCGACTGGCCGAGATGAATTTTGGCTGTTGGGAGGGTCAACGCTGGGATGCCATATCGCCTGAGGCCTATGACGCCTGGACCGCAGACTTTGCCGGCCATCGCTTTGGTGGCCAGGAATCCGTGGCTGAGTTCATGGGCCGCGTGGCACGGGTGTGGGATGAGTTTCAATGCCAGAAGCGTGACAGCATTTGGATCACCCATGCGGGTGT
>JBBKVN010000229.1:0-3093 GCA_037968455.1 Rhodoferax sp. | reverse complement strand
ATCCAGCCGGCGCCAATCAGAAGCTCAGCGGCACCACCGCGGAAGGTGACGATGCGCTGACCCCACTCGGCCAAGACCATCATCATGCTGCCGTCCAAGTGCTGTGCCGACAAGGGAATGGTGGCCAGGCCGAGTGCCAATTGCAGCCATAACAGAACCAAAAGAACGATGTCGCTGGTCTTCGACGTGGCGCGGATGCGCGGCTCTGTCAGGCGACGGTGCAAGAGCATCGTGACACCAATGAAGGCGAGCACTCCAGCAATACCGCCGGCCACCATCGCCACCAGCTGCTTTGTGCCTGCACTGAGGAAGCTCTCGTACACAAAGTGAGGCGTCAACATGCCAACGAAGTGGCCAAAGAACAGGAACAACACGCCGACGTGAAACAGGTTGCTGCCAATTCGCAGTTGCCCCGCTTTGAGCAGTTGGGAAGAGTCGCTCTTCCAGGTGTATTGGTCCCGATCAAAGCGAATCAGGCTTCCCAAAAAGAACACGGTGAGGGCTATGTAGGGAAACAAGCCAAAGAGGAAGTTGTCAAAGGCGTTCATTGTGATGCTCCAGGGTATGCGGCGGCTTTTGCGCTGGCGCGCGCCGCGTCATTTTTGACAAAGTGCATGGGTTGGGCTTCGCCGGGCTTGGCTTGCCCCTTGGTCGAGCAACCGTCAAACACAACGGGTTCTTCCCACGCCTTGTCCATCGGTTCGTCAGGGATCACCTTGACGGGGTGGGCCGTTTCTCCCGCGATCTCAAGCAGCGCGCCCAAAACACTGGCGTAGCGGCTCTCCCGCTGTTGCAAGGCACTGAAGATGGCATTGAAGATGTGGGCCATCTCACCCAGGAACGCCCGCGCCTCCTTGGGGGGCTGAGTGGAGACAAACTCCAGCACCACGGGCAGGTAGTCCGGCATTTCGCCTTCGGCCAAGAACAGGCCCGCTTTTTCGTAGGTCTGCGCCAGGTCAATCATGGCAGGACCACGCTCGCGTGAGTCGCCGTGCACATGCTCAAACAAGTGCAAAGAAGTGGAGCGACCGCGGTCGAAAATTTCCACAAATTTGGCCTCGTTGTCGAGCGCGTCGCCATGTTGAAGGGCATTGATAAGGGCGTCCAACTCCGTCAGGCGAGCGGCCTTCAGGACCTTGTCGGTATGAAGCGCAGCACGCATGTCGGACAGTTGGGTTCGCAGTTCAGCGTCCGGGTAGGCGAGCAAGCGCGCCAGAACCCGCAGACTGATGGATGCATTGGGAAGTGCCATGATTTATACCCCCGCCTTGATTGGAATGGTGCGACGCTTGGAACTGCCAAACAGGCTGGTCTCACTGGCGCCATCGGAGCAACCGTTGCCGAACGAGAAGCCACAGCCACCGCGCACGTCAAAGGTGTTCTCCGCGTACTCGCGGTGAGTGCTTGGAATGACGAAGCGGTCTTCATAATTCGCAATGGCCATCACGTGGTACATCTCCTCGACCTCGGCCTGGGTCATTTGGACCTGGTCGAGTGCCGCTGTGTTGATGCGACCATCCACGTGTTTTTCACGTTGGTAGGCGCGCATGGCCAGCATGCGTTCCAGAGCACGCTCTACCGGCTGGGTGTCACCGGCGGTCAACAGGTTGGCCAAGTACTTCACGGGGATGCGAAGTTGCTTCACATCAGGAATTTCACCGTTGATGCCGATATGACCGGCGTTGGCAGCGGCGCTGATGGGCGACAGGGGTGGCACATACCAGACCATGGGCAGCGTGCGGTACTCGGGGTGCAGGGGCAACGCCACCTTCCACTCCACTGCCATTTTGTACACCGGGCTCTTGCGAGCGGCTTCCATCCACTTGTCGGGAATGCCGTCAATGCGAGCCTGCTCAATGACCTTGGGGTCATTGGGGTCCATGAAAATGTCAAGCTGAGCCTGGTACAGGTCACGATCATGCTCAACGCTGGCGGCTTCCTGAATGCGGTCCGCGTCATACAGAAGAACGCCAAGGTAGCGGATGCGTCCCACACAAGTCTCCGAGCACACCGTGGGCTGACCGGCTTCAATGCGGGGATAGCAGAAAATACATTTCTCTGCCTTGCCAGATTTCCAGTTGTAGTAAATCTTTTTGTAGGGGCAGCCGCTCACGCACATGCGCCAACCGCGGCATTTGTCCTGGTCGATCAGAACAATGCCGTCTTCCTCGCGCTTGTAGATCGAGCCGGAGGGGCAGCTCGCCACACATGCAGGGTTCAGACAGTGCTCGCACAAACGGGGCAAGTACATCATGAAGGTGTTTTCGAACTGGCCGTAGATGTCCTTCTGGATATCGTCGAAGTTCTTGTCCTTGCTGCGCTTGGAGAATTCTCCGCCCAGAATCTCTTCCCAGTTCGGACCCCACTCAATTTTCTCCATGCGCTTGCCGGTGATCAGGCTGCGGGCGCGTGCCGTTGGTGTGGCCTTCATCTCAGGCGCCGACTGCAAATGGTCGTAGTCGAAGGTGAACGGCTCGTAGTAGTCGTCGATCTCAGGCATGTTCGGGTTGGCGAAGATGCGCATGAGCAGTTTCCACTTGGCGCCCTGACGGGGCTCAATGGTGCCGTTCGCCTTGCGAATCCAGCCGCCGTTCCACTTGTCCTGGTTTTCCCACTCTTTGGGGTAGCCAATGCCGGGCTTGGTTTCCACGTTGTTGAACCAGGCGTACTCCATGCCCGGGCGGCTGGTCCAGACGTTTTTGCAGGTCACGGAGCAGGTGTGGCAACCGATGCATTTGTCCAGATTCAGGACCATGCCAATTTGTGCGCGAATTTTCATTTGTTTTCTCCTTACGCGTGGGACGCAGTGGCGCTGTGGGTTGAATTGGCTTCTTCTTCCAACCAATCCACCTTGTTCATCTTGCGAACCACCACAAACTCATCGCGGTTGGTGCCAATGGTTCCGTAGTAGTTAAAGCCATAGCTGAACTGGGCATAGCCGCCAATCATGTGAGTGGGTTTCAGGACAATGCGGGTCACCGAGTTGTGAATACCACCGCGGATTCCCGTAATTTCAGACCCGGGCGTGTTGATGGTCTTCTCCTGGGCGTGGTACATCAGCGTCATGCCGTTGTTAATACGCTGGCTGACCAC
>JBBKVN010000228.1:0-5122 GCA_037968455.1 Rhodoferax sp. | reverse complement strand
CAGTCGTGTGACCTGGGTTTTCAGGCTGAACTGAGCGCCAACGGGTGCGTTCAGATGCTTGAGTCGTGATTTAGCGCTTGAAGCCTGGTTGTGGAGCGAGTTCATCTCATGGGCCACTGTTTCTGTAGCGCCACTGCAACTGCGGCGAACAACTTTCGAGACACCAATTAGCTGCTGTCTTGCAGGCGATCTGGATACCGCATTAAGCGCATCAACGCATCCACACTGACTGCCAACACCGCAAACGTGGTGTGACACAACACTTTGGAATGCCCTTTGACCCACATGCAGGCACAGCCAAAACTGTCCTTGAGACGGCTGTTGATGCGCTCAACGACCGTGCGCTCGCCAAAGCGCCTTTTCTGCGCCTCGTCCAAGACGGGCGGGTTCTCGCGTCCGCGCGAATTGATGGCCACAATCGGCACATGGCCCAGTTCACGCTCGAGTTGGCGCAGGGACTCGCTGTCGTAGGCCGCATCCATCAGCGTATACAGGCTGGTGACGCGCTGGGCTGACAGACGCGCCAAAGGCACGCTGACTTGGTTGTCGTACACGCTTGCTGATGTCAAGGCTGCTGTGATGGGCACGCCGCAGCAGGCCACATCCAGATGTAGTTTGTAGCCCACCCAGGTGTTGAAGTGCCCCTGCGCATTGCGCTTCTTGCCTTTGTTGCACAGCTGCGGTAGGCATCCGAGCGCTTCTTCGGGTGTTTGCAGCAATTGCGCTGGGATGCGGCTGCGCGGTGTGGTCTTGACGGACTCGGCTGAACCCGCTGGCGGTCTGCCGCGCCGCTTGGGTTGCTTGTCGGCCTTTGCTGTCTTGGCCAGTTTCGCCGCCTTTGCTTCGTTAATGGCAACTGTTTCTGGTGTGCTGTATTGGGCGCGTTCGCGGGCCTGGATGGCGGTGGAGTCACGGGCGATATGGCCTATCACGGTTGACCCCAGATGTTGGCGAATGAGCGCTTCGTGGGCTTTGGCGGGCAGGCCTGTACGGGCGAACTCAGCAAATGCGCGGCTAAACGTTGCTTCACTGGGCAACGCTCGGTGAGACTCAAAGCCGAGCAAGCGGCGCAGTACGGTATCAACTGCCAATCGGCTGCGCAGCTGGGTGGTTTGCTCAAAGCCCAGTATGGCCTTGGCCACAAACGCCTGGGCTAATGCAACACGGCTGCGCTCTGGTGGACCTGCCCGCTTGCCGCTGTAGCCGATGAGGCTGTCTAGGTTCAACCAATCCAGTGTGAGAACGATGCGCTGGTGCACTGGCGTGAGGGTTTGCTCAAGGCCTGCGGCCCATTGCCCAAGTTCGCGCTGCAAAAGCATATGGTGTTGGCGGTAGCCGTGCCGTGCGGTAGAGTTCATGGGTAGGCGCAATCATCTTGTCGTAGTAAACCAGATGGTGCCACTTCAAAGTGGCGGCGCCTACCCCTTCAATCCAAAATCGGCCTTTGATACGCCGATAAATCGCTTCTTTGCAGCATTGTGCAAGTGGCTCGAATAAATAGCGGCTTGCGACCGTCCTGCCTGCGTAGAAGCCTTTAATGGTTGGTCATTTAACGCAGCTTGTCAGCGGCCACAGGCCGGCCAAAGTAATAGCCTTGGTAGGCTTGGCAGCCCATGGCCGCTAGGCAGTTGCGTTGTTCCAGCGTCTCCACGCCCTCAGCAATGACTTGCAGGCCCAAACTGCGCCCCAGCGCCAGAATGGTGCGGGCAATGGCCGCGTCGCTGGCGTCGGTCAACACGTTTCGCACAAAGCTCTGGTCAATCTTGATCTGGTCCAGCGGCAGGCGTTTGAGGTAAGCCAGTGACGAATAACCGGTGCCAAAGTCGTCCAGCGACAAGCTGACGCCGTGCGATTTCAAATCACGCATCTTGGCCACCACGTCATCCACATCGCTGGCCAGCATGCTCTCAGTCAACTCCAGCTTCAGCAGCCGGGGGTTGGCCCCGGTCTTTTTCAGCGCGGCGGTCACGGTTTGCACATAGTCGGGCAGGGCGAACTGCAAAGCGCTCACGTTCACGGACACCGTCCAGTGTGCGGAGTCCTCGGCGTTGGCCCAGGCCACCAGTTGGGCGCAAGCCGTTTCCAGCACCCATTGGCCCAGGGGTTGAATGAGGCCGGTTTCCTCGGCCAAGGGAATGAAATGGGCGGGCGAGACCATGCCCCGAGTGGGGTGGTTCCAGCGGACCAGCGCTTCGGTGCCCGTGATTGCGCCCATGTGATCGACTTGAACTTGGTAATGCAGGGTGAAGGCCCGTGTGGCCAGCGCGTCGCGCATGTCTTTCTCCATCGCATCACGGGCGGCCACGGCGGCCTGCATGGCCGGGTCAAAAAAGCGGGCATTGTTGCGCCCCGCCGCTTTGGCCTGGTACATGGCGAGATCGGCCTTCTTCAGCAACTCGTCCATGGCGTCCATCTCGCCTTTGAAAACCACAATGCCAATGCTGGTGGTGCTCTCCTGGTCATGTCCGTTTAACTGGAAGGTTGTCTGGAACGAACTCAAGATCTTGTTGGCCACGATCTCGGCCTGGTTGGCGGCGTCAGACGCGTTCACACTCAGGTTCTCCAGCAGCACCACAAACTCATCACCCCCCAGGCGTGCCAGGCTGTCGCCCATGCGGGCGCAGCCTTGAATGCGAGCAGCCACCTGTTGCAGGAGCTGGTCGCCCATGTCGTGCCCCTGGGTGTCGTTGAGCTGCTTGAAATGGTCCAGGTCCAAAAACATGAGCGCGCCGTGGTGGCCGGATCGGTTGGAGGTGTGCATGGCCTGGCGCAGGCGGTCCAGCAGCAAACGCCGGTTGGGCAAGCCCGTCAGCGAGTCGTAAAAAGCCAGGCGGCGGATTTCTTCAATGTCCTGGCGGTGCTGGGTGATGTCGCGCGCAATGCCAATAAACGTTGTCTCTTCGCCGTTGACGATTTCGGACAGCTGCAAGCTCATGGGGAACAAGCTGCCGTCTTTGCGCAGCCCCTCCACCTCTGTCAGTTTTCCCATGATGTGGGCTTGTCCGGTGGCCAAGTAGCGCTGAACGTAGCCGTTATGTTGGCTGCGGTGTGGCTCGGGCGTGAGCATGGACACATTGCGCCCCACCACCTCGCCGGGCGTGTAGCCAAACAGCGCACAGGCAGCTTGGTTGATGGACTCCACCTGTCCCCGCTGGTCGATGGTGATGACGCCATCCATCAGATTGTCCAAAATGGTTTGTGTGTGTTCGGCAGCCGCGTTCAACGCCAACTGGGCTGCTTTGGCCAGTCGCTCTGAGCGCAGCCGTGCGCTCACGTCGCGAATCACGGCTTGAATGGCAGGCGCACCGTCGAACTCGATCAAGGTGCCCTGCGCCTGAACCTCGATGACTGTCCCGTCCACTTGAAGAAAGCGGCTGTCAGCCAGGGGGGCAGACCCGCCCAGTTGGCTGATGCTTCGGATTCGTTGTGCCACCGATTCGCGGTAATCAGGATGAATTAGTTCATTGACGGAAATTCCGATCAATTGCTGTGCCGAAGTGGCGCCAAATAAGGCCACTGCCGCTGGGTTGGCGTAGAGCACCACGCCCTCGCGATGCACAGCAATGGCCTCCGGCATCCATTCCACCAGATTTCTGAAGCGCGACTCGCTGTCCTTCAGGGCGAGCTCCGCCAGCTTTTGATCGGTAATGTCCTGTGACGCACCCTGGATCTTGATGGCCTTGCCGTTCTCGAACACGGCGCTGCCTTGGGTGCGTAGCCAGAGGGCTTTCCCCTTGACCATGCGCGGCACTTCCAGGTTAAACGTTTCCCCGGTTTCGATCGTGTTTTGTATCGCCTTGACGAGAGTCGGGCGGATGTCTTCCGCATAGACATTCAACCCGTCCTCAAGCGCTGGCCCATCGCCTAATTCGGCCCCCGTCATGCGCATGGCTTCTTTGGAGAGCTTGAATTTTTGGGTGCGCAGGTCCAACACCCAGCCGCCAACTTTGGCCAGTTCCCCAGTGCGCTCCAGCAAACTCGTGGTTTCCGCCAACTCTTCGTTGACCCGGTAGGCCTCGGTCACATCGCTGAACACCAGTACCACGCCAATGATTTGGCCGCTGGCATCGTGCATGGGCGCGGCACTGTCAAAAATCTGGTACTCCTGCCCATCTCGTGCCAGCAAGGCGGTGTGATTGGCCAAACCGACCACCTTGCCGGTGCGAAACACCAATTCAACCGGATCAACCGCCGGTACGCGGGTTTGGGCATTGATGATGCGAAACACGGTGCTGAGTGGTTGGCCCAAGGCGTCGGCCAGGGGCCAGGCGGTCAGTCGCTCGGCGGCTGGGTTCATGCGGGTGATGCGGCCCTGCCGGTCGGTGGCAATGACGGCATCGCCAATCGACTGCAGCGTGATGCTCAGGTTGTCCTCGCTCAGGCGAAGGTCAAGCAGCGCTTGCTCGCGTGCCGTGACGTCATGGGCCAAAACCAGCCGAGCGGGCCGGTCTGCATAGTTCAGCGAATGGGCCGAAATGTCGACTTGAATCAGACTGCCATCTTTGCGTCGATGGCTCCAAAGCGACGCTGGGCTGTAGTTTTCTTTATCGCTGTTGACATCGCCGAGCAATTTTTCAATGTCTTCGGCTGGCCGAATGTCCTTGATCTTCATGCCAAGAAACTCCTCTCGGCTGTATCCATAATGGGCGATGGCGGCATCGTTGACGACCAAGAAGTCCAGCGTCTCCAAGTCATAGACCCACATGGGCTGCGGGTTGCTGTCGAAAAGTTGGCGGTAACGTGTCTCGCTGTCCTGCAGCGCTTGCTCTGCCCGTTTTCTCGGGGTGATGTCTTGAAAGTAGAGCGTGATGCCCTCGGGTGAGGGGTACACATGGTTCTCAAACCAACGCTGGTCCGGGGCGTAATAGGCTTCGACATGGGCCGGTTGCTGATCCGCCATGGCTTGAAGACAGGCTTGGTGAAGGGGTAGGCCGACCAACTCGGGGCAAACGTTCCACATCTTTTTTCCGACCAGTCCGTGATTTTCTTTGCCCAGCATCGCCGCAGCTTGGTCGTTGACAAAGGTGTAAACCCAGTCCGGGTCCATGGCGACAAACGCGTCTGTGACCCGTTCCAAGACTTGCTGTACGGTTTCCTCGGCCTCCTTGCGTTCAGTGATGTC
>JBBKVN010000227.1:0-16784 GCA_037968455.1 Rhodoferax sp. | reverse complement strand
GCCGGCGTCGATGTCCTCGGCCGTGGCCAAACCTTCGGCCAGCACAAAAAATGCCTCGTTGATCATGGGCACCAGAATGCGGTTGACCACGAAGCCCGGCGCGTTCTTGACCGTGATGGGCGACTTGCCCAGGCGCTGCGTCAGCGCCTTGATGGCCGCGTGCGTGGCGTCGCTGGTCAGCAGGCCGCGGATGATCTCCACCAGCGCCATCATGGGCACCGGGTTAAAGAAGTGCATGCCAATAAAGCGGTCGGGCCGCGACGTGGCCGCCGCCAGCTTGGTGATGGAAATGGACGAGGTGTTGGAGGCAATGATCACCTCGGGCGCGACAAGTGCGTCAATCTGCTTGAGGATTTTGACTTTGAGTGCAAAGTTCTCGGTGGCGGCTTCAATCACCAGTTGCGCGGACTTCAGGTCGTCGTAGCTGGTGCTGCCTTTGATGCGGGCCAAGGCCGCGTCGCGGTCGGCCGGGGTGATCTTCTCTTTTTTGATCAGGCGCTCCAGACTGCCCGAGACGGTGGCCAACCCTTTGGCTACGGCGGCGTCTGAGATATCGACCATGACCACGTTGATGCCCGACACGGCGCACAACTGCGCAATGCCGTTGCCCATGGTGCCTGCGCCAATAATGCCGACTGTTTGAATGCTCATGCTGATGACTCCGAAAATGTGTGTGAAACACCAATGGTAGCGACTTGACCCGCGCGCCCCGCTGACGGCAGTCAGCCCCTCAGCCAGATGCAGGTCGCCTCAGTGACTCACCGTTTTCGAAAACAGATTGACCACCACCACGCCAGAGACGATCAGTCCCAGACCGATGAGGGCCGGCGCATCCAGCGCCTGGCCGTGCCAGAGCCAGCCGACCGAGGCGATCAATACCACGCCCGCGCCCGCCCAGATGGCGTAGGCCAATCCAATGGGCATCACCCGCAAGGTGAGGGACAAACAGGCGAAAGAGATCGAATATCCCAGCACCGTGACGACGCTGGGAATCAGCTTGGTGAAGCCGTCGGAGCTTTTCAGAAAACTGGTGGCAATCACCTCCGCCACGATGGCAATGGTGAGGTACAGATAGGTAAGCTTCATCGGGGCAGTGTACGCACCGCCCCCACAGCTTGTGTTGCGCGTGGCTTAGGCGACGCGACGCTCGGGGAACTGAATGACTTTTCGGGTCATTCGGCGGCTGTAGAACTTTCTGAGCGTTTGGGTGGTCGAGTCGGCGGATTCTTTGATGCCTGGCATGGTGGCCTGACCACCCATCTCCATGAGCGTCTGCTGCGCCCGCACCATTTCACTGAAGGTGTCTGCAGCTGATTTCATCAGACACGCAGCCTGCGCGCTGTAAAGCTGCGGAAGTTGCTGAATCCAAAAAGGCGATCCGTCGGGGGAGAAAGCGGGGACGAGGCTATCCAGGCTGCGAGTAAAGATCTCCGCCCCCGCGTTGGACTGAATCAATTGAATGTTGCGAGCCGCACTGGTCAACACTGCCGAAACCGCTGTGCCGGACTGAATCAGGTGTCTTTGAGTCCCGGCGACGTCGCGTTGAAATTTGGGATGAGCTTGGCTTGTCAAGATGAAACCTCCGCATGGTGAGTGGAGCCCCTGTGGGGCGGGTGATCGTACAACGCGGACTACACGCAAGACAATCCAGCAGTTTATAACTTGCAGTATGAATTTCCAGTGCGAAGAATCAATACCGCGCCGACTGCGCGTTTCACTCCAACAGCGGTAACCCTGCCGTAACAATGGGTGGTGAATTGGCAGAAAATGGCGGAGTGGCAGGCCTTGATAGCTACTTTATTAATAGCACCTTACGCAGGTACATCAAGGGTCAAAGGTCACTTTTTCTTACAAAACAATCCAGAGACACCGCATGAACTACCAAGCCAACCCCCAACGCTACGACACCATGCCCTACCGCACCAGCGGTCGCAGCGGCCTGAAACTGCCCGCTATCACGCTTGGCCTGTGGCACAACTTTGGCGACGCCACGCCCATGGAAACCCAGCGCGCCATGCTGCGCACCGCGTTTGACCTTGGCATCACCCACTTTGACTTGGCCAACAACTACGGACCTCCCTTTGGCAGCGCCGAGACCAATTTTGGCGAGCACATGCGCCGCGACTTCAAGCCCTACCGCGATGAGCTCATCATCTCCAGCAAAGCCGGCTGGAACATGTGGCCCGGACCCTACGGCGAGGGTGGCGGCTCACGCAAATACGTGCTGGCCAGCCTGGACCAGAGCCTGAAACGCATGGGGCTGGACTATGTGGACATCTTCTACTCGCACCGTTTTGACCCCGACACCCCGCTGGAAGAAACCATGGGCGCACTGGCGACAGCCGTGCAACAAGGCAAGGCGCTGTATGTCGGCATCAGCAGCTACTCGGCCGCCAAAACCCGCGAAGCCGCCGCCATTTTGCGATCCATGGGCGTGGCCCCGCTGATCCACCAGCCCTCTTACAGCATGATGAACCGCTGGATTGAGGAAGACTTGCTGGACGCCTTGTCGGACACCGGCATGGGCTGCATCGCCTTTAGCGCGCTGGCACAAGGCCTGTTGACCAATAAATACCTGAACGGCATCCCAGAAGACGCTCGCATCAACCGCCCAGGCGGCGGCACACTGAAGGCAGAGCATTTGAGCGAGCAAAACCTCAAACACGTGCGCGCCTTGAACGAGATGGCACTGGCACGCGGCCAAAGCCTGGCGCAAATGGCCATTGCCTGGGTGCTGCGCGATGCCCGCGTGACGTCCGCCCTGATTGGCGCGAGCCGCCCGGCCCAGATCACCGAACTGGCTGGCGCCCTGACCCAGTTGGAATTCAGCGCTGAGGAACTGACCGCCATTGATGCCCACGCGGTGGAAGGTGGCCTCAATCTGTGGCAGCGGCCCTCCACTGACCAACGTCCCGGCTGACACACGGCCAGCCCCTGACGCGCTGGACTGGCAAGGCGAACTGGAGCGAGAGGCTCAGGGGAGATTACTGCGCATGGCAGTTGCACCGCAGTGTCGCTGGTGCGAAAGGTGCCCCCTCGATGAGATCAATTTGCTATTAAATAAGTAGCAATTTGCGCACTATCTACGGGGGGGTTATATGGCCTTTTATGCCCAATCAGCTCAGAAGCCGGGCAGCACAGCACCCTTGAATTCAGTCTGGATGAACTTGCGGATCTCTTCTGACTGGTAGGCCTTCAATAGCTTGGCGACCCAAGGCTGGTTTTTGTCCTGCTCACGCACTGCAAGCAGGTTGACATAGGGAGACTTGGCGGCTTCCTGTGCGAGGGCATCCTTCGGGCTCATGCCGGCTGACAATGCATAGTTGGTGTTGACGGCAGAGGCATCAAGATCATCGAGCGAGCGCGGCAACTGGGCGGCGTCAAGCTCCACGAACTTGAGCTTCTTCGGGTTCTCAATCACGTCCAGCGGCGTGGCTTTCAGGCCTGCGTCCGGCTTGAGCTTGATCAGACCCTTGTCCTGCAACACCAGTAGCACCCGCCCGCCATTGGTCGGATCGTTGGGAATACCAAAACGCGCCCCCTCTTTGAGCTCATTGAGGCTTTTGACTTTCTTGGAGTAAAGGCCGATCGGGAAGTTGACGGTGTAGCCCACGTTAACGATCTTGTAACCGCGGTCTTTCACCTGCTGGTCAAGGTAAGGCTTGTGCTGATAGCTGTTGGCGTCGAGGTCGCCAGCGGCCAGCGCGGCATTGGGCTGCACGTAATCGGTGAACTCCACAATCTGGATCTTGAGGCCGTCTTTTTCAGCAATCTTTTTGACCTGCTCAAAAATCTGTGCGTGCGGGCCGGCGGTGACACCAATTTTCAAAGGTTTGTCCTGAGCCAATGCCGTGCCGGCGAAAGCGATGGACACCGCAAGTGCAGCTGCGGTCTGGAGGAGGTTGCGTTTTTTCATGGTGATGACTTTCTCTGGAGGAATACAACGAAAGGGGAGGATTTATTGGCTATTTTGGGGAGCGGCTTTAATATCAATGCCTCACTTTTGTCAGTGAGGTTGGTCGTCATTTGTGGCTCAGCTTTCTGACCGTCCAGTCGCCAAGACTTTGAACGACTTGCACAAACAGAATCAGCACCAGCACGACGGCCAACATGATCTCCGGCAGGAAACGCTGATAGCCGTAACGGATGCCAAGATCTCCGAGGCCCCCGCCACCGATCGCACCGGCCATGGCCGAGTAACCGGTCAGGCTGACAAAGGTGATCGTCAGCCCGCCAACGATGCCGGGCAAGGCTTCAGGCAGCAGAACCTTGAGCACGATCTGGCGCGTCGTCGCGCCCATAGCCAGAGCGGCTTCAATTAGACCGTGGTCAACTTCACGCAACGATGCCTCGACCAATCGCGCTACAAATGGCGCAGCCGCAATGGTCAATGGCACGACGGCGGCGGCGGTGCCGATCGACGAGCCGGTGATAAAACGAGTCAACGGAATGATGGCCACCAGCAGGATGATGAAGGGCGTGGACCGCACGGCATTAACGACGCCGCCCACCAGGGTATTGGCAACGCGGTTCTGCATCACGCCGCCTTCGTCGCTGAGCCGCAAGTAGACACCCAACGGGATGCCGATCAACGCACCGACGAGACCCGAGATGCCCACCATGACGAGGGTTTCCCACAGAGACGTCGCAAATAACGCCAGCATGGCTTCAGAAAAATTATCGAACATCGACCACCCCTATTTGTTCCCCAGGCAAGCTGGTCATGACCCGTTCAATCTGGACGCCAACGCCGCGCAGGTGCGCAACCGCACCGTCAAGTTGCGCCTGTGCTCCGCGTGCAAACACCGCAAGCGATGTGAAAGGCTTGCCCTGTATCTCATCAACCTGGCCGTGCACGATGGACAGGTCCAGACCGAACTCGCGTATCACGTCGGACAACAGGGGCCGATCCGAGTCATCCCCTGCAAAAGCCAAGCGCAATAGTTGGCCTGGCCCGGCATCACCTGCACTCAAGGTGCGTATACGCGCCAGCACGCTGTCAGGCAGCTGCTGGGGCAGAATTTCATCAATCAGGCTGCGAGTGGTGTCGTGTTGTGGTCTGGTGAACACGTCCAGTACCGGCCCGCTTTCAACAATGCGCCCGGCATCAATCACAGCGACGCGATCAGCCACTTGCTTGATGACCTGCATCTGATGGGTGATCAGGACCACCGTCAGGCCAAACTCTTTGTTGATTTTCCTGAGCAGGCCCAGAATGGCGCGCGTGGTTTCGGGGTCGAGGGCAGATGTTGCTTCATCCGACAGCAGCACCTTTGGGCGATTGGCCAGCGCACGGGCAATACCAACCCGCTGCTTTTGCCCGCCACTGATCTGCGCCGGATAGCGATGCTTCAGGTCGGACAAACCCACCAAATCCAGCAACGGCTCTATCCGGGCCTTGATCGCTGTGGCGTTCATGCCAGCGATCTCCAGCGGCAAGGCCACGTTGTCATACACCGTACGTGATGACAGCAGGTTGAAGTGCTGGAAGATGATGCCAATGTCGCGGCGCGCGACACGCAGCGCCTCTCCATCCAGCGCCGTCAGCTCCCGGCCACCCACCATGACCTGACCCGCCGTCGGGCGGTTCAACAGGTTCATCACCCGCACCAGCGAGCTTTTGCCCGCCCCACTGCGACCAATGATGCCGAACACCTCGCCCGCCTTGATGTGCAGGTCCACACCCTTCAGCGCTTCTACCTGGCCGGTGCGGCCTTTGTAGGTTTGGTAAATACCCTTGAGCTCAATCATGCCTAGTCAACCAACTCTTCTTATGAGGCCGCTGTACGTCGTGTGCACAGGGCAATTTTTAACAGGGGAGGAATGTAACGTCATTTATCTAGAACCTAAACGACTATTAAATTGATAGCTTAGATATATTTGTAATTAATGAACGATGCAGATATTTTTGGCCAGGCAATAAAAGGCGACCATCGCACTTTATGGCGCTTGGTGCCCCGTGGACTGAAGACTAAAACGGTATTTGGCGGGGTTGACCGCTGGGCTCAACGCCTCACCTGCCTGAGCCATCTGGCGACGACGGGCCGGCTATGCTCAACGCGATGAAAGCCAATGTTTACGCCCTCTCTGCCATCGCCCTGTGGGCTTCTCTTGCCGCTCTGGCGTTGTCGCTGGCCCATGTCCCGCCATTTTTACTCACAGGCGTCTGTCTCATGATGGGCAGCGCGCTGGCGTGGCCGACCGTGCTGCGACGTCCCTCGCTGTGGCGCATGCCGCCCGGCACGCTGGTTTTTGGCGTGTTGTCCATGTTTGGTTATCACTTTCTGCTATTCATGGGGCTGCGATTGGCGCCTGCGGTGGAGGTCAATTTGATCAACTACCTTTGGCCGCTGTTCCTGGTGGTGCTGGCCCCCTTGTACTTGCCGGGGATGCATTTGCGCCCGGTCCACATCATCGCCGCCGCGCTGGGTTTTGGCGGCGCCATCATTGCCATCTGGGGCGCGCAAACCGGCTCGGGCAGCGCCGCACCAGACTCATTGAACCCCGCGCTGGGTTACCTGCTAGCCCTAGGGGCAGCTGTTGCCTGGGCCAATTACTCGCTACAAACCAAGCGGCTGTCCATCCTGGGCCGAGGCTTCTCGACAGCGGCCATTGGCTTGTTCGGGTTGCTCTCAGGTGGCTTTTCCCTGTTGTGTCACTGGGCGCTAGAACCCGCCGTCTCTTTGTCTCTGCAAGACTGGAGTTTGCTGGCCCTGTTGGGGTTGGGGCCGCTGGGCGCGTCGTTCTTTTTATGGGATCAGGCCCTGAAATTGGGTGACGCGCGTCACATCGGCATTTTGAGCTACCTCACCCCCTTGGCCTCCACCACCCTGCTGATGGTGGTCAGTGGCCGGCCACTGACCTTGAGTATTGCGGTGGCTGCAGCGCTGATCATGGGCGCTGCCGTGTTGGGCACACGCGGGCGCTAAAGCAGCCGCTCACGGCGGTGAGGCCGGCGTCTTCAAGCACAATCTGTCGATGATTGAACTCAAAGACATCCAGGCCGCCGCCGCGCGCCTGCAAGGGCAGTTACAAGAGACGCCGTTTGTGGCCTCACGCACCTTGTCCGACATCGTCGGTGCGCAGGTGTTTCTCAAATTTGAAAACCTGCAGTTCACCGCATCGTTCAAAGAGCGCGGCGCCTGCAACAAGCTGGTGCAGCTCAGCCCTGAAGAGCAGCAGCGCGGCGTGGTGGCCATGAGCGCCGGCAACCATGCCCAGGGCGTGGCCTACCATGCGCAGCGACTTGGCCTGCACGCGGTGATCGTGATGCCGCGCTTCACGCCCGGCGTGAAGGTGGAGCGCACACGCGGTTTTGGTGCCGAGATCGTGCTGCACGGGGACACCCTGGACGAAGCCCGCGCCCACGCCTTTACGCTGGCTGAAGCCCGCCACCTCACGTTTGTGCACCCCTACGACGATGCCGACATCATTGCCGGCCAGGGCACGGTTGCGCTGGAAATGCTGGAAGAGGTGCCGGATTTGGACACATTGGTGGTGGCCATTGGCGGTGGTGGTTTGATCTCTGGCATGGCCACGGCGGCCAAGGCGATCAACCCAAAAATTGAGGTGGTGGGCGTACAAACCTCGCGCTTTCCGGCCATGTTCAATGCCATCAAGGGCACGCAACACCCACAAGGCACGAGCAGCATTGCCGAAGGCATTGCGGTCGGATCGCCCGGCAAGCTTCCCCAGACCATCATTCAACGGCTGGTGGACGACATGGTGCTGGTGGATGAAGGCGATATTGAGCAAGCCATCGTCATGCTGTTGGAAGTCGAAAAAACGTTGGTGGAAGGCGCAGGCGCTGCCGGCTTGGCGGCCTTGTTGAAGTACCCCGACCGATTCAAAGGCAAGCGGGTGGGACTGGTGCTATGCGGGGGCAACATTGACCCGCTGCTGCTGGCGGCCATCATTGAGCGCGGCATGGTGCGCGCCGGCCGTCTGGCCCGGATCCGCGTCAGCGCCCGTGATGTGCCCGGCACCCTGGCCAAAATCACGGCCACCGTGGCCGATGCGGGCGCCAACATCGACGAAGTGCACCACCAACGCGCCTTCACCACGCTGGCGGCGCAAAACGTGGAAGTGGAACTGGTGATTCAAACCCGTGGCCCGCAACACATTGCCGACGTGCTGGCCGCGCTCGAAAAAGTGGGGCTGGAGGCGCAGACCGTTCGTTGAGCGCCGGGCATGAGTACGGGACCAAGCAGTGCACATGAACCCTTGGTTGGTGTACTGCGACGGCAGCGCCATGCCCAATCCAGGCCGTATGGGCCTGGGGGCCGTGATGACCGCGCCGGATGGCACCGTCCACACGTTGTCACAAGCCCCTCAATCGGTTGGGTGCAACAACGAAGCCGAGCTCCAAGCCCTGCTAGCCACCCTTCGGGAACTCAAACGACTGGGCGCCGACTCGCTCCTCATTCACTGTGACAACAGTGTCGTTGTCGAACAGGTCGGTAGCGATTCAGCCAAGCCGATTGCCCGGCTGGCCGCCTTGTTCGACGAAGCCCGCGCCCTGTTCAACGCGTTCGACGACGCCACCCTCGTTTGGATACCACGACATCGCAACAGCGCGGCCGATGCGCTTGCTCGCGCGGCGTTGGGGGTGGCTGCAAAGCCACTTGTCAAAGCTACTAAAAAGCGTAAATAGCGCCACTTCGCGAAAGCGAGGCGGGATACTTTTACGCCGCTTTCGCAGACGATGATTGGTAGGCTCCTGCCGCGTAAGTCAGCTCATAGCTGTGGCTGTAGATTTCGAGAATGTTGCCAAACGGATCTTCCATGTAGACCATTCGGTACGGCTTCTCGCCTGGGAAGTACTCACGCACCGGCATGCGCTGCTTGCCACCGGCTGCGACAATCTTGGCAGCCAGGCCTTCGACGTCCGGGTCTTGCACACAGAAGTGGAATATTCCGGTCTTCCAGTATTCAAAGTTGTTCTGCGGCTTCTCAGCGTTGCGAAACTCAAACATCTCGACGCCGATGCGGTCTCCTGTTGAGAAATGGGCAATGCGAAACGAACCCCAGCCTGCGCCAAAGACGTCGGTGCACATCACGCCAATGGCTGATTCGTCCTCGCTGATGGTGGTCGGCGGCATGATCAGATACCACCCCATCACTTCAGAGTAAAACTTGACGGCAGCGTCGAGATCGGTCACCGACAAACCGATATGGGAAAAGCTGCGGGGGTAAACGCTGGACATGAACAGCTCCTTGTGTTGACTGAGAAGCCTCCAGTCTAAAAATCTGAAGGCATAAACACAATGACGTAGCACTGATCGTTTCGATAAGATATCGTTATGCTCAATCCTCAATGGCTCCGCACCTTTGCCACGCTCGCCGAACTGGGCAACTTCACCCGCTGTGCGGAGCGACTGGACTTGACCCAGGCTGCGGTCAGCCAGCATGTGCAGCGCCTGGAGGAACGCTTGGGCACGCTCTTGATCCGACGCCCGCGTCAGCTAGAACTCACCCCTGCTGGCCTGGCCTTGCTGGACTATTGCGCCGAAGTGGGCGCGGCTGACCAGCGCCTGCAACAGCGACTTTCGTCGACAGAGGCCGAACAAGGTGAGGTCAGTCTGATCACGCCCGGCAGCATTGGGCTGACACTGCACCGTCACCTACTCGACATCCAGCAAGCGCACCTCGGCCTGAGTATTCGTCACCGGTTCGCACCCGACTCAGAGGTCCTTGAAGCGGTGCTGGACAACCGTTTTGAACTCGGGTTGGTCACACTCAAACCCTTTGATGCGCGCTTGACCGTCACCCGCTTTGCGGAGGAACCGCTGGAACTGGTGGCCCCCGCTGGCGAGGCGGTGACGACCTGGGCCGACTTGGAGCGCCTGGGCTTCATCGACCACCCCGATGGACAAGCCATGGCGGGACGCCTGCTCAGCCGGCGTTTTCCAGGCCACCCCGGTGCGCACGCACTGCCTTGCCACGGCTTTACCAACCAAATCAGTCTAATTTTGGAGCCCGTGGCCAGAGGCCTGGGCTTTAGTGTCTTGCCGCGTTACGCCCGCCTGGCCTTTTCAAAGCCAGACGCCATTCAGGTCATCGAAGGCACGCCGTTGGTGGTTGACACGCTTTGGCTACTGCACCGCGCCGAATGGCCACTCACCGCCCGCGCAGAAACGGTGCTGCGCCGACTCCAGCCGCACTTCGCGCTGGACAACTAAAGCGAGCAGCCCGAGATAGTTTTGCCCGTTGATCTCGCCTAAGAGGAGGGCGAATTGCGGGCCATCAGACCTCTTCAGCGGCGTGGTATGACTCGCCTCAGGCGCCCGTCAAAGCCCGGTAAGCCTGCTGCGTGTCAGGCGCGACCGACTTGACGACTTGTTCATGGGCAGTTTGATGGCGCAACACCAAACGCGCCGACGCCACCGCTTTGGACTTGCAAAACCAGTGGCAGCTGTGCTGCATCAGAAACAATTCGGCCATCATGGTGAAGGCCTTGTCGCGGGGGCTTAGCTGGCGCTCATTCTGGGCGGCTGCGGCCAGGCCCTTGGCATGAATGGCGAACAGTTTGCGAGCGTCAAAGCTGGCACCTGGAAACAGTTGCTCCGCAAAAGGAAAAGCCAGCGCGAATTGGCTGACTCGGGTTTGCTCCGACGGAACCTTGGCAAAATCGCCCACAAAAGCGGTGAACTGCTGGGACAGGCTGGCTTCAGAGGTTTCCAGCAACTGCCAGATCTGCTCTCGCCGCGCACTGTCTTGCTCACCGAGCGCCCTCAAGTACCCGTCGGTCAGGGTCTCCATCAGCTTCTCGATCTGGTACTTGCCCAGATAGCCGCCCAGCAAGGCAATGCGTTTTCGCTGGGCAATGAGTCGGAGCGCATTCACGCCCACGGCGAACAGCATCGCCAAGATAAAGAGGTCCATTGATAGGTCTAAGGTGTCGCTTGAGGAGCCTTGAGTGTAGTCACCTCATTTTGGCGCAGCACCAGGCGTGCCGGGTCGTCAGTTCCAACCGATCACGTCAAAGCCTTTGTCGCTCACGCAGCGCTGCACATACTGGCGGTACAAGTTGCTGGGCCGGCTCTGCATGGCGCCGGACACAGCCCCTGCAGATCCACCCACCGCCGCGCCGGCAACACCGGAGGTCAGAATGCTGTCCAGGTTTCGGCCGGTGACCAACGCGCCTACCGCAGCGGCCACGCCACCAACAGCAGCGCCTTGGCCTGCGCGTTGGCCCGTGGCGTTGTTTTGATCAACCGCGCTCAGGCCCGCCGACTGGGCGCGAGCCATGCAGGCATCTATTTCAGCCCGTGCGGCAGCGTCGCCCACACGGTTCAAGGTGGCATTGGGGTACAGCACCGGACGGGCATACGGGCTCTGCGAGCCAGTGGCGGCACAACCGGCCAAGGCAAGCACGGTCATCAAGAGCCATGCAGAGACAAATGAGGGCGCGTGTTGGGGAATTTGTTTCATGGTCAATCGACGGCGCGGGGCCGCAGGCTGTTCAGACATCTGGGCAAATTGTGCACGCATGGGTAAAATTCGCAAGGTACAGAACTCAAGTCCACAAGGAACCCCATGTCAAAGCCAGCTCACCACGATAGCGCCACCCCAGTTGATCCCGTCGAAGCCATCGTCCCCCTGATCCCCATCGTGTTGCCTGTGGTCGGCGCCGTGCTGATCTTCCTGCTGGCCTTCATTGCTGTCTCCATGGCCTGACACAGGCCACTCAACGGTTCACCGGCGCCAGCCTGACTGGCCCAAGCCCTGAACCGATGAACTCGCTGCGGCACTTGATCGCAGCCCCAAAGGGTCGCCAGTAGCGGCCCTTTCTTTTTTCCCGTTCATACCCCCATCGCAAACGGCCAAACCACGCCGTCTGCGCCAGATCCAATCACATAACCTCATGCTGGTTTTGCATATCTTTTATCTGTAACTGTCAGGTAACTGGAAGTCATCTTCATAAAATCAGGGTTCGCCTCGGCGGCCGGTCTGCCGGTGGGCCTGCCGATCACGGCCATGACCACTCCCGCCGTGGCCTCGTCCGTGGTGATGTTGGCCCAGTCCGGCTGTACTTTGCCATTCAACGTTTTCTCAAAGCGAATCGCATGGCGTTTGATTTCGTCAGCACGTGCGTTTTGAAAAAACGATTTTTAACTTTGGAACTCCCATGAACTCACCCATGATGCAAGGCTTGACCCTCAATGCCCCAAGCTATGTCAAAAATGCCCGGCTGATTGCCTGGGTGTCCGACATGGCCGCCCTGACCAAGCCCGACACCATTTACTGGTGCGACGGTTCGGACGAAGAATATGCGCGCTTGTGCCAGCAATTGGTGGACGCCGGCACGTTCAAGAAGTTGAACGACGCCAAACGCCCGAACAGCTTTTTGGCCTGCTCAGATCCGACCGATGTGGCCCGCGTGGAAGACCGCACTTTTATCTGTTCCGAGCAAAAAGAAAACGCTGGCCCCACCAACAACTGGATGGCCCCGGCAGAGATGCGCGTTTTGTTGCAGCAAGGCACTAGCACCACCAAAGCCTTGTTCGATGGTTGCATGAAGGGCCGCACCATGTATGTGGTGCCGTTCTCCATGGGCCCGCTGGGCTCGCACATTTCCCACATTGGCATTGAGCTGACCGACAGCCCCTATGTGGCCGTGAACCAGAAAATCATGACCCGCATGGGCAAAGCGGTGTATGACGTGCTGGGCGTGAATGGCGACTTCGTGCCCTGTATGCACACCGTGGCCGCCCCGTTGGAAGCGGGCCAGGCCGACGTGAAATGGCCTTGCAACAAGACCAAGTACATCGTGCACTACCCCGAGACACGCGAAATCTGGTCGTATGGCTCGGGATACGGTGGCAACGCACTGTTGGGGAAGAAGTGCTTTGCACTGCGCATCGCATCCAACATGGGACGCGACCAGGGCTGGTTGGCTGAGCACATGCTGATTCTGGGTGTCACCAACCCTCAAGGCAAAAAATGCTTTGCGCTGCGTATTGCGTCCAATATGGGTCGCGACCAAGGCTGGTTGGCCGAGCACATGTTGATTTTGGGCGTGACCAACCCACAAGGTAAAAAGTACCACGTTGCGGCGGCCTTCCCCAGCGCCTGCGGCAAGACCAACTTTGCGATGCTGATTCCACCTGCCGGCTTTGAAGGCTGGAGCGTGACCACGATTGGTGACGACATTGCCTGGATCAAACCCCATGCCGACGGCAAGATGTACGCCATCAACCCGGAAGCCGGTTATTTTGGCGTGGCCCCGGGCACCAACATCCAGACCAATCCCAACTGCATGGCCAGCCTGGACCGCGACGTGATCTTCACCAACGTGGCACTGACCGATGACGGCGACGTCTGGTGGGAAGGCATGACCGAGACCGCGCCTGAGCATCTGGTTGACTGGCAAGGCAAGGACTGGACCCCGGCTATTGCCCGCGAAACGGGCGCCAAAGCAGCTCACCCCAATGCCCGCTTTACCGTGGGTGCCATGAACAACCCGGCGCTCGACCCAGCTTGGGATGACCCCGCAGGCGTGCCCATTGACGCGTTCATCTTTGGTGGCCGCCGCTCTACCACCGTGCCCTTGGTGACCGAGGCGCGCACCTGGCAAGACGGCGTTTACATGGCCGCCACCATGGGCTCTGAGACCACGGCGGCGGCCGTGGGCCAAATGGGCGTGGTGCGCCGCGATCCGTTTGCCATGCTGCCGTTCTGTGGCTACAACATGAGCGACTACTTCCAGCATTGGCTGGACATGGAGCACAAGCTGGAGTCGCTGGGCCACACCCTGCCGCGTATCTTCTGCGTGAACTGGTTCCGCAAAGGCGACGACGGCAAGTTCGTCTGGCCCGGCTACGGTGACAACATGCGCGTGTTGAAGTGGATGATTGACCGCCTCGAAGGCCAGGCGACAGGTGTGGACCACGCGTTTGGCGTCAGCCCCACCTACGGCGAAATCAACTGGACCGGTTTGAACTTCAGCGAAGCGCAGTTCAACACCGTGACCAGCATCGACAAAGCTTCTTGGACACAAGAACTGGCGTTGCACGCCGAGTTGTTCCAGCAACTGGCGTACCACTTGCCCAAAGAACTGGTCGAGACCAAATTACAGCTGGAAAAGCGATTGGCAGCCTGAGGAGGCAGCCCCCAAACCGCAAGATGGCATGACCTGTCGCTTTGCGGAATGAGCCCGACGCCACAGCGTTCGGGCATGAAAAAAGCCACCGAACCCGGTGGCTTTTTTTTGGGCAGGCGCGCGACTTGCGGCGCTGCGTCCCTGCCGCAACGTCAGGGTTTAAGCTGCGCTAGAGCGGTCAATGGCTGCCTGGACTTCCGCCATGATGCGGGGGTCTGCCAAGGCAGAGGCCCACAAACGGCGGTCAGCACGAGCCTGCGCACTGCGTGCAGCCCAGTTATTCATGGCGCTCAACGTGGCTTTGGCCAGGATTTGTGCAGAACCGGCAAACAGGGCCAGCGCCGCAAAGCTAATCACCCACAAAGCCACCCAGGCCAGCATCAAATGGCCGTCCACCCAGGTGTCAATCACTTGATCTGCCACCACGATCAGTGCGGACACCATGGCGGCGAGCAACATGGCGCTCAAGCCGCGATGACCTGCAGTCTGGCCTGCGGGTGCTTTGGTTTGCCCCAATGGCAGGGCGTGGCGGGTCGGTGTGTAGGTGGTCATGATTTATTCCTTCAATCAAACGTCTCAATGTGATGACGTGCCCCGATATTAGGGTAAACACTAGGTATCGCCTAATTTATATTTATGATGCCAACTATTCACCAACGTGATAGATTGACCCATGAACCCCACCAATTTCAAGACGCTCGACCTGAATTTGCTCCGGGTATTTGATGAAGTGATGACCGAACGCAGCCTGACCCGGGCCGCGCGCAAGCTGTCCATCACCCAACCCGCTGTCAGCAATGCCCTGCAACGCCTGCGCGAAGCCATGGGCGACGAGCTGATCAAGCGCAGCGGTCAGGCCATGGCCCCCACGCCGCGTGGACTGGCGCTTTGGCCGGCCGTGCGCGAAGCCCTGCGCCAGTTGCAGGATGTGATCTCCCCCAGCACCTTTGTGCCCGGTGAGGCCCAGGCCACCTTTGTGCTGGCCATGGCGGACGCCACGTCAGCCAATTTGCTGCCGGGCCTGATGGCCGTGCTGGAGCGTGACGCCCCTCAGTTGTCGCTTCGCGTCGTTCCCTTGGTCACCCGCGACCCCCGCCCGCTGCTGGAGCAAGACGGCGCGGATCTGGCAATAGGCTACTTTCCCTCCGTGCTGGGCGATCTGACCGCGCGCGCTCAGGCCGGCGAAACGGTGGCCTTTGCCACCCAGCGACTGTTCAGCGGCGAGTACGTCTGCGCCATGCGCCAGGGCCACCCGCTGACCAAGGGCCCGCTCACCCTCAACCTGTTTTGCAGCGCACGCCATGTGCTGGTGAGTTACTCCGGACGGCCTTTTGGGTTCATTGACGAGGCGCTGGCCGTGCTGGGGCGAGAGCGCCACATTGCACTCACAGTCAACCAATTTTTCACTGCCGGCACACTGGCGGCTCGGTCTGACTTGCTGACCGGCATGCCACGGCACTTCCTGGCAGTGTCCGGCTTGCAGGACCAACTTGTGCTGCGGGACCTGCCATTTGCCGTGCCGCCGTTGAACATTGATGCGCTTTGGCACCACCGGCGCAACCGTGACAGTGGTCATGAGTGGCTGCGTCGCACCATTGCGGGCGTCGCCTCGGCCCAATCCGGCGCTTGAGCGGCTTGCCTGACAATGAAGTCATGAACATTCAGCTTTTGTCCGATCTGCACTTGGAGACCCACCCCAACTGGATCGCCACGCCCGCGCCAGGGGCCGACTTACTGGTGTTGGCCGGTGACATTGGCTCCTACCAAATCAATTCGAGCCTGACGGATACCGACTTTGGCTTGGACCGCTTTTCGCCGCACCAGGGCTGGCCAACGCCCGTGCTCTTTGTGCCGGGCAACCATGAATATGACGCGCTGGACTTTGACGACACCCATGCCCGCCTGCGCACCACCTGCGAGCGACTGGGCATCACCTGGCTGGAGCGCGAAGTGGTCACCTATACCCACATGGGTTCACGGCAATTGCCCCAGCCGGTGCGGTTTGTGGGCACCACGCTGTGGAGTGACTTTGACGCCCTGTGCCCGCTGGACGATACGCCCACAGCCAACCGGTTGGCGCAGCAGTTGAAAGCGCGGGACAAGGCCTTTCGGGCCGCCAACTTCTACCTGAAGAAGAACTCCGGCACCCGCCATGGCGCGCCCATGCTGGCGGCCGAGGTGCGAGACCAGGCGCTGGTGTGCCAAGATTGGCTGACGCAGGCGCTGGCCCAACCTTTTGAAGGCACCACAGTGGTGGTGACTCATTTCGCGCCCAGCCTGTTGAGCGCCGACCCCCGCTATGGCATGACGCCAGGCACGGCCGGCTTCTGCAACAACCTGGACCACCTGCTGGGCCACGCCCGCTTGTGGCTGCATGGCCACCTGCACGCGCCAAGCGACTATGTGAAAAATGGCTGCCGGGTGGTGGCCAACCCCTTGGGCTACGCCCGCAAAAATGAACAAACCGCGTTTCTACCCGCCAGTTGCCTGACGCTGTAGGGGCAGCGCCCGTCGTCCATTTTTTTGATCTGGGTCGATTGGAATTGACTTGACGCATGTCAGGATACGGCGGTCTGAGTACACTGACTTTCTCAACAAGGAGACCCACCATGAACATTCTTCTCGCCGTCGACGGTAGCCCGTACACCAAGAAAATGCTGGCTTATTTGACCACGCACGA
>JBBKVN010000226.1:0-7807 GCA_037968455.1 Rhodoferax sp. | reverse complement strand
GAAAAAGCCGTCACCGCCAGCCGCCAGGCCGGGTTTGAGTCCATCAACGCCGACCTGATCTACGGCCTGCCCAAGCAGTCGCTGGAGAGTTTTAACCGCACGCTAGACCGAGTGATTGAACTCTCCCCTGAGCGCATTGCGCTGTACAACTACGCCCACTTGCCCAGCCGCTTCAAGGCCCAGCGCCTCATCATCGAGGCCGATTTGCCCAGCGCCGAGTTGCGCCTGCAAATCTTTCTGATGTCCGTGCGCCGCCTGCTGGACGCGGGCTACATCTACATCGGCCTGGACCATTTCTCCAAACCCGAAGACGAGCTCAACAAAGCCCGCCTGGACAAAACCCTGCACCGCAACTTTCAGGGGTACACCACGCGGGCAGACTGTGACTTGATTGGTTTTGGTGTCTCCGCCATCGGCAAAGTGGGCCACTCCTACAGCCAGTCCGTGCGCACCGTCAAAGCCTATTACGAGCACTTGGATGCAGGCCGCCTGCCGGTGGAAAAAGGCTTTGCCTTGACCGCTGACGACGTGCTGCGCCGCCAGGTCATCATGGAGCTGATGTGCAGCGGCCCGGTCGACTTTGCCGCCGTCAACGCCGCGCATGGCATTGACTTTGTGAGCTACTTTGCCGACGAGCTGGGCCAGCTCAAAACCTACGAAGACTCCGGCCTGATCACCGTAGACGCCCACAGCATTCACGTCACCCCCAAGGGTCGCATGTTTGTGCGGGCTGTGGGCATGGTGTTTGACAAACACCTGGCGCAGTCCACGGCCAAGTTCTCGAAGCTGATTTGAGGTTTTTTCTGGTTGGATTCGTGCGAGAGTTTTGCTGCGGTTTTGATAGCTACTTGCGCTTGTTTTGCCTGGGCTAGAGGCCTAAAAGCTTCGTAATTTCTTGCGGGCTTGTGAGTGAGCGTGTGGATGGCCACGGCCTCGTTCATTCCCCGCTATCCCCCAGCCCCTTTCGCCCCCGCCGGGGCAAAAAGGGGAGCCGAACTCCCGTATGTGGCAAACGCTGTGTGTGTGGCTGAGTTCAATGAGGGAGGGCAACGCTCTAAGTGGCCGGGGACGGGGCCGGGCGATGCGAACAATGACAAAAAGTGGCGCATTGAGGTCTGACGCAAGCGAGCTTTGAGCGACTGCAATGCGGGCGTAAAGAGTCGTTCACGATAGGCGGCGTTCGGGCTCCTCAGGCCAAAAAAACACAGAATATCAAAAGTACTTGTCTAAAGCCGCTTGATGGTGGCCTTGTCAGCGCCAGGGTCGCAGGCGTGAGATCTCGTCATTGGCAAAGTACCCAGACTGTGCGCGATGTACAGCACAACGCCAGCAGGCTTGCTGCATCAAATTGGCGACACGACGGCAAACCGTGCCGATTTATCCTGCGCTTGGGCCGAGCTTACGGGTGACTCGCAACTTGACCGCAAAAGCGACCCAGGCCATTGTTAAACGCCAGATGGAGGCCCGGTTTTCATCGTCTGAGCGGTTGAAAACGGGGTTGACATCAAAGTCAACACATCCGGCTTGTTGCGAAAATGCACCTTTAGACTAGTGCGGACCCGTCGATGAAAAGATCAGTTGATCGATGGCAGAGCCGGAGCGCCCCGCCATGCAACCGAGTTTTTCTCCGGAAGCTGCCGTGAACGAACCATTGGAGCCGCCGCCGCCATAGCGACCAAAGGTTCGACCCCGGTTGGTTCTGAAGTACAGGTTGTCGACGCGGCTCCCAGCACCAAATTCAACATACTCGAAATACTCGCCATCCGGCAGCACGACATCGAGTTTGTAAGGGTTGTTGCCTTGGTAACCATGGTTATCAGCCCAACCCCGGTTTGTGTAGCTGAACTGCAGACTGTCCACGCTTCCTCCCGAGCGCAAGCGCACGCCGTTGACAGACTGCCCAGCGCACTGGTTGAAGTCGTTCCAAGCGGTGCCGCCACCGCCGCCTGCAACAATCGGTCCTGGCAACTGGCCTGAAAAACCGGACTCGGGACGGCCGCTTCGGCCTTCAGCGATACCATTCGAGAACCAATGTTCGAACGCGTCCGCAAAATTGCCGTTGGGGAAGGCCGCCAGAAGATCTGAGTAGCGGATGAGGTAGCTGCTGATACTGAAACCCGGGCTGCCCTGGCGCCCTTGGTCGATGCCGGTGTCCAGCCAATGCTGCAGCGCGCACTGCAGGTTGCCGGGGCAAAGGCGCTGCACATCGGCGTAACGGGCATAGTAGAAATTGGCGCTGAACTCAAAGCTGCCTTGACGGCCTTCGGCGAATCCGTGGTCACGCCAATGTGTCGCCAGATCAACATTTGCTTTCACGACATCCGGCGCATTGTCGTAGTAGTAGTCCCAGTCGAACACCGTGGAGGCGAACTTCGGATCGGGGCCCTTTTTGTGCTTCTTTTTCTTGCCGAAGCCTTTGAAGACGTTGTCAGCTGCTTTCAGGGCGTTGTTGGCGGTGTTCGATGAAGAGTTCGCCAGATTGCGAGCGGTGTTCTTTGTGTTCTCGTAGGTTTTGCGAGCTTCGTCTTGCAGCCGCTTCGCCTCGGCTGCTGCGGCGTCAGATATCTTCTTCAGCTCGGCATTGGCTGCACTCGCCGTGTAACCACTGAGATTCTTGTACTCACCTGCGATCTTGTTGTACGCAGCCTCCAGGTCCTTGCCCATGCAGTTTTGCAGCTTGGACGGATCGACATTGGCACCGCCTTGGCCCTCAAAAATCTTGGCAATGTCCATGGTCTCTTCAATCGCGACCTTCGCTTTGATCTCAAACGGATTCACACAACTCGCCGAGAGATCAATCGTCAGCGTCTCTCCCGCCAGGACGATCGCCAGATTTTGCCCCGCAAGATTGCCTTTGAGTCTGATGTCCTGCTGGTTGCCCGTGATGTCGGCCAGTGCCTTCATCTTGATATTGGTCTTGCCCAGTGGCCCCAGCTTGATGATGATGCTGGCTTCTGCCATTCCATGAAACCCATTCATCCCCGCAGATACTTCCATCTTGCCCATCGGTTGGCTCAGAATTCGGACGTCGCTGGCGACATACATCAGCGGCCCGCCATCGGCCAATGGCCCGAGCAAGACAACATTAAAGGGAGCATCGGTCGTGGGAAAAGGCTTGGTACGGTCGCCAAACTTGTAGGGCGCAGCAGGTTTGGGATTGCGCAGCTGGAAGACGGACAGCGGTTTGACAACCGTGAGCAACGGTTTCTTGATGGCTTTGATGTTGCCGATAAACCCGCCCCCATATTTATTGAGTGATGCGGTCGCCGCGGCGTTCATCATGGCCATGGGACTCTCCGACATGGCCATGGCGACGGCCATGTTGGCCATATCTTCGAGCGTGAAACTCTGCGGCATGGCCATGCGAAACGAGAAGTCGAGCAGGTCCATGGCACCCGCTGGATCCAGCGGGGTTTGAAACTGCAGGAGGATGTCCTTTTGGGTGCCTTTGTATCTGGCATTGCCTTTGTAGCCAAAGGTGCCTACGTTGTTAAGGAAAAACGTAGTATCTGTCAGGGTCATGCTCGGTGCGGTCATGGTGACCGTCGAGCCTGGTGCCAGCTGAAATTCTACAAAAGCCTCGGGAGCTTCGGCTTTGGCCCCGGACTTCTTCATGGTTTCGCTCTGTGCCATGGAGTCTGCCAGCCCGGCCCCTGCACCGGCACCGCTGGCTAGATCGGTTGGAATCGGCATCACGACGGCCGCACGCAAGGTCAGTTTGTCGGAGTCCACGCCCAGCGCCTTCATGGTCGTCTTCATGACGCCCCCGAGGTCGGCGCGGCCCGCCAGCTGCACGCCACTGGAAAAGGAGATAGTGTTCACATTGAAGTAGCTGTCGCGCACTATTTTCTGCAGATCCGGCGGCATCTTGACGGTGTCCAGATCAAAGTCCGCCGTGGAGATGGAAATAATGGGGTCGCTCAGCGAGGTTCCGCCCAGTATTTTCTGAACCTTATCCTTGAGCAGTTTCGGCAATGCAAGTTTTGTATTGATGACCAACAAAAAGGTCTGCTGTGCCGTGCTGCTCTTGAAGAAATACAGTTGCAACTGGCCCGACTTGGTGCTGTAGCAGTCCTTTAGCTCACCACCGCAATTGGTTTTTTTCAGGGCTTTGACCATCCCCTGCACCTCGTCCTTGATCCCCTCAATCGGGAGCGCGCCCAGCATCTTCTTCAGGCTGGGGGATATCTCGGGCGTATCTTGCGCTTGTGCCGATATATTGAGCGCAAGCGCAGCGATCAAGACGAAAAATGTCTTGGCTAAAAGTCTCATCATAAGTAGTCCTGGTCAACGGGATAAGCGTACAGACTGGCGCGCTTTAGTAATACAAAAATTCCAAGGCCTGGTGCAAGCGGTCGCCGGTGCTTTGCATCCGGTCCCAGTGCTGCACGGAAACATCGCTCTGGCGAAACTCGCGGAATAGATCGCTTGTTTTCAATCGGCTCAGAACGGATTCAACATTGGACGGGGTGCCGCCGGAGAACCCGAATTTTTCGCGCAGCGCTTTCATACTTTCGCGTTGGGCAGCGCTGGCGCCTCGGTCCAGACCAGCGGTATACACGGAGGCCCGGGGGGTGATCAGTATCAACACCGAGCGCTGGATGTCATTGGTTTTCTTGTTCGAAAAAAGATACTGGACCACCGGCACGTCCTGCAGGCCTGGCACTCCATCGCGGATGCTGGACGTAGATTTTTCACTCAACCCGCTCAAGACAAGCGTATCGCCAAGTGCCATGACGACATTGGCATTGGCGGTGATTTCAGCAATTTCGATTTGGTAGGCAACTTTGGGGTTATCCGGTGTGGCATTCAGGGACGTTCGTTGTGCATCCACCTTCATTTGAATCCGGCCATTGGGCAAGAAGACAGGCGTCACGGCGAGCTTGATGCCAAAGCGCTTGTCCAAGGGGACGATCGTGGTGCCGCCTTGGGTACTGGTGGACACCACCCCCGCACTCAGATTTGTGCCCGAGAAAAACTCAGAGGGCAGCCCCTCAATGGCTGCCAAGGTCGGCCGCGCCAGCACTTCGTTCGAGCTGTTGTTGGCGTTGGCAATGTTCAGGGAATACGCCAACGCCGGAACTGTCACCGCCCGGGTGATGGCGGTGCTGACGTCACCGACGGCATTGTTCAGACTGTTAAACGTATTCACCTGAGAGTAGGCGGCAAGGTTTCCTGCGATTGAGCCGAGTTGGAGCGTCAAGGCACTGAGCAGATTGACCCCTTTGGAGGTACTGACCAATTCTTGGGTCGACACCAGCACCACATCCACCAAGACCATGCGGGGGCTGCCATCGTTGCCGGACATACTCTCTGACGCTGGAATTAAAGTTGGCTCTTGCGTTGCTGTTGGCGACGGTGTCGGTATAGGTGTGGGTATTGCCCCAGGTTTTGATGCGGATGACGCGTTGGCGGCAGGCTCTGCACTTTGGGACGGGACAGTAATATGGGGCACGGTGAAGGCCTGCGCAAAGCGTTCAGGCTGCACATTTGTCGCACCGTTATTCAAGCTCGTCTGGACAAAGCCAGAGGTTGATGCGGGTTCAGGGGTAGGACTAGACTTCTCTTGCAGATGATAAAAAGACTTCCATTGGGCAAGTCGTCGATCCACACGTCCTATCTCGGCCGGTTCGCGGTTAAGTTTTCCGAACTCGACGCGCATCAGGTCGGCCTTGTCAAAAGCCCCGCAAGACGCGTACACAGCAACGCTAGAGCGGATGAATCCTGAGTGCAGTTCCGTCGTGACCTTTTTGAATTGGTCGGCCATGGCACAAGCCGTCACGGCATCGCCTGTCAAATAGGAGGCGACCATGAGCCCATAAAGGGAAACGGTGCTGTCGGGGGACATGTTCAGCACGCCAGAAAATTCAGACTTCGCCTCTTCGAACTTTTTGAGGTCCATGTACGCCAGACCCAAAAACTCCTGGGCAATCCAATTTCCCCGGTCGATTCGCAGTGCTTGCCGATATCCTTCAATCGCCATTTCGTTCTTTTGTGAATCACCTTGGCGGGCCATCAGGTGATACACAAAGCCATTCAAAAAATGCAGATACGAGTTGCGGGCATCCAGTTGCAAAGCTTCGTTGATGGCTCTATTGGCTTGCGGCAACTCCATGCGTTTGATGAAATTGACCGCGACCGTCGCCTTGGCCAGCATTTCCGATTGGGGCTCCCCGGCAGGGACCAGGACAATCTTGTTCACCATATCCGCAAAAGACTTTTCCTGCTCCTGGGCCCACGCCATTGGGCCCACACAAAGCACCCCCGCCAATATGGCAGCGAGTGGACGCAAGCGTAGGCGGTAAACATTAGTTTTCATAAGATCATCGGTCGTCGGGAGGCTGGTTAAAGATCTTGCGCGGCAGCTGCTAGAAGTCGTCTCAATTGTGTTTGCCACAAATCAATGGAAACCTAATGTACAGGTGAATTTGGCATATATTTCGTTGCCTCTGGATGAACGCGGGTTCCGCGAACATCCAATTGACCGCCATTTTGCAAACTTTCTGGATGCTTATGCGAATGACCGGTTTGGATCATGCAGTTCTGAAAGTCGACGGTCGGCAAACTGTCTAAAGCCGCTCCGCAACTTCACTGGCTGTGAATGCCGCTCCCTGTTCCCGCGTGCTCAACCCAACCCGGCTACCAAGCCCACCCGATCAGGTACCCCGAACCTTCCAACACGCGGCCAGATGGGGCTGTTGAGCTCGGTTTCCCGCCCGGCGGGGCGGGAAAGGGTTAGGGTAGAGAGTGGGGGTTACAGCGCAAAATTTGCTACACATTCAATAGCTACTTACGCAGGTCAATCAATGGCTACAGCCAAAAATGGCATCAAGCTGACGCCAGAACGCCGGTCGTCAAAGGGACGTGCAAATCAAGCCGATCAGCCTATGACTTCCGGCCACGCCGTGTGAAACCACTGCCCGGCGGGCTTGTCCACGCGCTCATAGGTGTGTGCGCCAAAGAAATCGCGCTGTGCCTGTAGCAAGTTGGCGCTCAGGCGCTCGGTTCGCAGGCTATCAAAGTAGCTCAACGACGCGCTGAACGCCGGCACGGGAATACCGTGGCTGACGGCCAGCGCCACCACTTCGCGCCAGGCTTGCTGGTTGGTGTTGAGCAAGGTTTTGAAGAAGGGCGCCAGCATCAGGTGGGGCAGCTTCGCATCAGCGCGGTAGGCCTCGGTGATGTGGTTGAGGAAGCGCGCCCGAATGATGCAGCCACCGCGCCAGATGGAGGCAATGCCGCCCAGGTCAAGCGCCCAGTCTTTCTTGTCGCTCATGGTGCGCATCAGGTCCAGCCCCTGCGCGTAGCTCACGATTTTTGAGGCGTACAAGGCATCGTGCACCTGGGCAATCAACTGTTGGCGGTCCACTTTCAGGGTGGCGTCGGGCCCGTTCAGCTGGCTGCTGGCGGCTACGCGCAGCGTCTTCATCGATGACAAAACCCGCGCTTCCACCGCCGCGTTGATGGTGCTCACCACCACCGCGTTGTCGGCGGCGTTCATTAGCGTCCATTGGCCGGTGCCTTTTTGCCCGGCTTTGTCCAAAATCAGGTCCACCACGGGTTGTCCGGTTTCGGGGTCGCGCTGGCGCAGTGCCTTGCCGGTGATCTGGATCAGGTAGCTCTGCAGGTCGCCCTCGTTCCAGGCGTCAAACACGTCGGCCATTTCATCGGCGCTCATGCCAGCGGCTTTGAACAGGCTGTAGGCCTCGCAAATGAGCTGCATGTCGCCGTATTCGATGCCGTTGTGGATCATCTTCACGTAGTGGCCTGCGCCGCCCGGGCCGATGTGCATCACGCAGGGTTCGCC
>JBBKVN010000225.1:0-4138 GCA_037968455.1 Rhodoferax sp. | reverse complement strand
CTCGCTGGCCCGAATTAATCTCCCAGCTAAGTCAGCCGGTCTACTTTCAACAAGAAGGCACGCTGGTGCTTTGGCATCAGCAGGACGGTGCAGATGCCGAGCGATTCAAACGCCAAATGATGGCCACGCAAACGCTGATTCCTGCGCTCCCGGCGATGCAGCCGCTGGACAACCACGGAATCACCCAACTTGAGCCCTCTCTAGATGGTCGATTTGCACAAGGCCTTTTTCTGCCCGGAGAAGGCCAACTCGACAACCATCAACTGCTAGCGGCCATGCTGGACCAACTCCAGCGCCTCAACGTCAAACTTAACTGGCACAGCCCGCGGTCTATCGAGGAATTTAATCCGGGTCAGCCCGGCCAGCCAGACTGGGTGCTGGACTGCCGGGGATTGGGCGCACAGCCGCAATGGCCAGCACTGCGTGGGGTGCGCGGTGAAATCATCACACTGGAGGCCAAAGAGGTCCAACTCAGCCGCCCCACACGCCTGATCCATCCGCGCTACCCCATCTACATCGCACCAAAAAACGACGGGATATTTTTGGTGGGCGCCACGGAAATTGAGTCCGACGACGCATCCCCAATGACCGTGCGCTCCGCACTGGAACTGCTCAGCGCCGCCTACTCAGTGGACCCGCGCTTTGGCGAAGCCCGCATTCTGGAACTGGTAAGCCAGTGCCGCCCTACTCTGCCCGACAACCTGCCAGCGATCCGACGCAGCGGCGCCCGAGTGTTGCAGATCAACGGCTTGTACCGCCATGGCTACCTGATCGCACCGGCGGTCATGGATGTGGTGATGGAATTGATACACAAGGACACCTCGCCCTTGGCAGACCGCTTGGCGCTTTCAATCCAAACAACTGATTGAGTACTTATGAAGATATCGATCAATCAAGTGCAGCATGAACTGACTGAACCCGCGACCTTGGCCGACGCTTTGGCATGCATTCAGGCCCGGCCACCCTTTGCGGCTGCGGTCAATCTTCAATTTGTGCCCAATTCCCAGTACCAATCCAGGCAACTTCAGGCCAATGACCGCATCGACATCATCGCGCCCGTCACTGGCGGATAGAGGAAACACAGCTATGACACACGATCTCTGTTCATCTCGCAGCAAAGACCCCTTCGTCCTCTATGGGCAGACCTTCAACAGCCGGCTTCTACTCGGAACATCACGCTACCCATCCCCGAAAGTGCTGCACGACGCCGTGCTATGCGCCCAACCGGCCATGTTGACCGCGTCCCTGCGCCGTCAAACATCCGGCGAGCAACACAATGGCAATCGCTTTTGGGAGATGTTAGGCCAATTGGGCGTGCCAGTGCTTCCCAATACGGCGGGTTGTCACAGTGCGCAGGAAGCCATCACCACAGCCCATATGGCGCGTGAGGTGTTCGCCACCGATTGGATCAAACTGGAACTCATTGGAGACGACTACACCCTGCAACCTGACACCCTGAATCTGGTCGACACGGCGAGTCGATTGATCAAAGATGGCTTCAAGGTGTTGCCCTATTGCACTGACGACCTGGTGTTGTGTCAGCGCTTGGTGGACGCGGGTTGCCAGGCCATCATGCCGTGGGCGGCGCCCATTGGTACTGGCAAAGGTCCGATCAACCCATTTGCGCTGCAAACACTGCGCAGTCGCATTCAAGTCCCCATGATTGTGGACGCCGGACTGGGGCGACCATCCCATGCCTGCCAGGTGATGGAGTGGGGTTTTGATGGTGTATTGCTCAATACAGCGGTCGCGCTGGCCCTTAGCCCGGTCACCATGGCGGGCGCGTTTTCCGCAGCAACGAAGGCTGGGCGAGACGCCTATCTGAGTGGCACCATGACCGAACAAGCCTCCGCACAACCCAGCACCCCTGTGCTCGGCACACCTTTTTGGCACCACGCCTGAGGAGGATCCATCATGTCCCCTGCCAATGACAACACGTCGGTCATAAAGGCTATCGTCACCGCCCATAGAGGGCTGGCCCTAGAGCAGCCGACGATCGTCGACGTCTGCCCACCTCAAGACACCACCGTCTACCAAACCAGTTACCAGGCCGCTCAGCTTCTGGGGTTCATTGAGCACGATGCCGATTGCATCGCAACGGCGTGGCAACGCCAGGTTGAGCGAAGCGGTCAATTTGATCCGCTGCAGTGGCCCAGTGATCCAGCTGACTTTGGCATGCCCCCCCCGCGACGACCCCATAAATTCCCTTCCTGCCCACGGGAACTGGGGCTCTACGCCGTGCTGCCAACTGCCCAATGGGTGACTCGCATGGCGCAAGCCGGTGTGACTACCTTGCAATTGCGCTTCAAGTCAGAAGACGAAACCGAAATTGAGCGGGAAGTTAAAGCAGCCGTCCAGGGCGTCCAGGGCACACCGGCGCTGCTTTTCATCAACGACCACTGGCAAGCGGCCATTCGCGCTGGCGCCTACGGTGTGCACTTGGGGCAAGAAGATCTTGATGACGCTGATTTAGACGCCATTCGCGCAGCCGGTTTGCGTTTGGGCATCAGTACCCACGGCTACGCAGAAATGCTACGGGCCGATCTATTCAGTCCAAGCTATATCGCCATGGGTGCGGTCTTTCCAACGACCCTAAAGAAGATGCAAACTGCACCTCAGGGGATAGGCCGCCTCAGGCAGTACGCCAGGCTAATGTGCGACTATCCGCTGGTAGCCATAGGGGGCATAGATCACTCCAACCTATCGGAGGTCTTGAGCTGTCAGGTGGGGGCCGTTGGCGTTGTTCGAGCATTGACTGACGCCGATCACCCTGAAAGGGCGGCGGCGGCGTTCATGGCGGCGATGAGATCAGGCAGGACTGCCCAAAGTTAGGCTTTCGGATTCAAGAGGAGCATCGGCATTGGAGCGAACCCATGATTGAGTGGCCCATTGCCCTTCCCGATCCGAGCAGCGGCGCCGGCCACCAATGCGCTGCGAACGTACTCCCGCCCCTTCAGCACGGCATCCTCCAGAGCACAACCGCGCGCCAAATGGGCAACGATGGCAGACGACAAGGTGCAACCCGTCCCATGGCTATTTTGGGTAGCAATACGAGAACCTTGCATCCAGGTAACCCGTCCGTCACCCGTGACAAGCACATCCGCCACTTCGTCACCTAACAGGTGCCCACCTTTCAACATGACGGCACGGGCACCCAAACCGAGCAAGTCAATCGCTGCCCGTTCCATATCGACACGACTCAAGACATCCCGACCTAGCAGACGCCCTGCCTCATCCAGATTGGGGGTTATCAAATCCACCCGCTGAAACACCATATCGGCAAGCGCGGCAATGGCCTGGGCGTCCATCAGCGGAGTCCCACCAGTTGACGCGAGGACAGGATCCAACACAATGCCTCGAACGCCATGGCGCTCAATCGCATCCGCAATTACCTGAATGTGACTGACGGAAGGCACCATACCGATTTTGACTGCATCGACCCCGAGGTCGCCCAGGACGGCAGTCAACTGGTCCCGCAACATTTCGGGCGAGACGGCCGACATTGCACTAACTCCACAGGTGTTTTGTGCGGTGATGGCAGTGATCGCCGTCATCCCGTAACAACCCAAGGCCGCAAACGTCTTAAGGTCCGCCTGGATGCCCGCGCCGCCGCCGCTGTCAGACCCGGCAATTGACAAGACGCGCGGATACCGAAAAGTTTCATCAATCATCATGCAGTGGATTATCCGGCGCGAAAAAGCCGACCACGCGGTAACGATTGATCCAATAAAGCTCCGAAAATTTGGCTTGACTTCAAATTCGTCCCAAAAAACAACGCTATAATTTGAGGCTTATTCCTCGATAGCTCAGTTGGTAGAGCGCCGGACTGTTAATCCGTAGGTCCCTGGTTCGAGCCCAGGTCGAGGAGCCAAATTGGTTAATAAAAACGAGCGCCCATTGATCTGAAAACTTGGCAAAACGCACCAAGTAATTTTCAACCGCTTCGTTCTCCGTTCATTGAAACGTTGAACTCAGGGTTAATCAATATTCCTCGATAGCTCAGTTGGTAGAGCGCCGGACTGTTAATCCGTAGGTCCCTGGTTCGAGCCCAGGTCGAGGAGCCAAAATTATGAAAAGCCCTTGCGAGAAATTGCAGGGGCTTTTTTCTTGCACCCATCCTTCATTGAACAACCACCTT
>JBBKVN010000224.1:0-4648 GCA_037968455.1 Rhodoferax sp. | reverse complement strand
CCGCCTGCATCACCTTTGACGATGGGTATGCCGACAACTACTCAGTGGCCATGCCCATCTTGCAACGCCATGGGTTAACATCCACCTTTTTCATCGCCACCGGCTTTTTGAACGGTGGCCGCATGTGGAACGACACTATCATTGAGACGATTCGTGCATGCAGGGTAACGGAGCTTGACTTGGCCGTATTGGGTTTGGGTACACATGCGCTGGGCACGGTGGCCGCACAGCAGGCAGCCATCACGTCGCTGATTGGTCAAATCAAATACCGCCCGGTTGCAGAGCGTATCAGCCTCACTGAAGAAATCGCCCGCGTTGCCAAAGTGCATCTGCCAGGAAACCTGATGATGACCTCCAATGAGGTCAAAGCCATGCGCCAGGCCGGCATGCAAATTGGTGCGCACACCGTGTCACACCCCATTCTGGCCAAGCTCACAGACGATCAGGCAAAGGACGAAATCGGTGCCAGCAAACGGTTTTTGGAGGAGCTGTTGGGCGAGCGAATAGCGGTTTTTGCCTATCCCAATGGCAAACCCGGCGAAGACTACTCACCACAGAGTGTGGACGTGGTTCGCACCCTTGGTTTTGATGCGGCCGTCAGCACCCAGTGGGGCGTCTCCCGCAAGGGCGACGACCCGCTGCAAATCAAACGCTTTACGCCGTGGGATAAAACTCGGTTGAGGTTTGGTTTGAGGCTACTGAGAAATTTGTAAGAAATGAGCCTCTAGCCCAAGCAAGACAAGCGCAAACTGCTATCAAAAATGTAGTGATTTTGCTTGATTGACTGGCAACGCATGGGCGGTAAAAAGTCTACATGGGCAGGCCCGCCGCAACATGGCACGCCAAGTAGACGCTTTAACGCCCCAGCAGCTTTTTAAACAGGTTCTTCACATCCACCCAATAGGGTTTGGGATCATTTCTGTCCCACACGTAATAGCGAACGTTGGGCTTAAAAAAGTCAGCCAAAAACCGCATCGCTTCGCGCCATTTTTCTACTTTAAAGGTGCGGTCAACGATCAACTCAGGGTGCAAAAAAATGCGCCCAAGGCGTTTGATTTCCGTGCTCATCATTCGGCACCGGATTGCCGGGCGCAGAGCGGGAAGAACAGGCAGACCTAATCCACTTTCAATATAGTAGGAAAGGAGCGCAAAGTCCGCATGGCAATGCACTGCGAGTGGGTAACTTCCCCAGTAGCGACCGTTGATTTCCATCAATACGGATTGGTCGGTGGCGGGGTCCCACCGGTACTCCACCATCGCCACGCCCTCCCAGCCAATATGACGCAGCAAAGCGATTGATTTCACCTGCAATGCCACGTGCTGATCCAATGCGACCGAATCACAAACGCTGGAAAAGCCGCCTTCAGGGGGCCATTCGGCAATACGCAAGTGCTGAAATCGCCGAATTGCTTTTCCCTCATGCATATAGAAAAACTGCCCAAGACCTTGGCCTGGGCAATAGCTCTGCACCATGGGCCATTCGCCCAGTGGTTCATAGCGTTGGGCGACGGAGAGAAATTCATCTTCGGTGTAAACATACTCCGCCTTCAGCAAGGCTAACCCATGGGCGCCGAGCTTTTTCGCAACAGCGTTAGGGTCTTTCCACTTCAACACCGCTGGAAAAGTAAAAGTTTTCGCCAGGGCTTCGGCCTCAACCATTGAGGTCAGTTCTGTCGTTTCGGGAACATGGATGCCGACATCGCGGGCGGCCTCCAATGTTTTCTGTTTGTCCAGTACAAGCGCCAGCTTTTCCTGAGCAGGTACTACTGCGCGCACATTGCCCAGGGCGTGACGACGCTTCGCTAGCCAAGCTAAGTTGGCTTCGGACACCGTCAATAAGCAGCATGGGCCAAACTCTTCCCCCAATTTTCGTATGACAGCGATCAGTTCGGGGCTTCGGGGTTGGTTGACCACCAAGCCGCGTAGCAGATATCTTGATGCAAGACCAATGGCATTGGCGTCATGTCCAATGCCAATCACGCGCACACCTGCGCGGCCCAATTCGCGGACAAGGCCCAAGCCAATTTGGGTTTCCATGCCCAGTACGATGCAAGGTGGCATGGCCTTATTTGCTGGCAACATAGCGTGTAGGCACCATAGATTGAAGACGCAGAAGTTGTCTCTCCACCCAACGCTTGAGTAGGTAACGCCTATTTTCTGTGACGAAGCCAATCGCATAAACGGATGCCCCGACCAAGCCCGTGGTCATCCACCAGAAGCCGTATCCAGCGGCATCGCCACGAATCACAGCGCCCCAAAATAGAAAGAGGGGTTGGTGCAGCAAGTACAGCGACAGCGTATAGCCTGCCAAGAATCGAATGGGCCGTTCAAGCGGCACAAGCAATGGCCCTATACGCTCGCTGACTCGGCGAACACCTGCAAAGTTCAGAAAAACCAAAACACCCAACAGGTAGTCGCTGAGGAAAAACTTTGAAAACGTCAGCTCGGTGTGCCACTTTTCTCCAATCAACCCCTTGATGCTGCTGGCAACTAGATCGGTAAGGTTAGCTTGGTGAAATGCGGCAATGCCAATCACTGACCCAATGGCAAGCAGCCACCCCACTGATTCCGAGATGGCTGCCACGCGCTTCCAGCGATACAGCAATACACCCAGCCCCCAAATTGGCGCCAGCAGAATTACCTTGGGCCCTAAGGCCAGCGCCAGCAAGGCAGTTGTAACCAGTCCAATCCGTCGTGGCAAAAACATGACCATGCCAAAGGCTACGTAGTACCACATCTCGTAGCCGATAGACCAATAAGGCACATTTGAAAAGCTGGTGATTGAAACAAACCAAACTTCATTCAGCATGAGCAGGCTGGCAGCGCCCCTTAATAGAAAGTTGTCAAACGGATAGCCATAGGCCGAGGGCAAAAGATGGCGGCCCACAGCATCCAGCGCAATTGTCAGAAAGACCGCGGGTAACGCAACGGAGTAGACCCGCGAAATACGGCTGGCTGCATAGGCCGGGAACGTCTTTTCGCGAGTGTTGGTAATGTAGGCAATCACGAAGCCAGACAACACAAAGAAAACGATGACCGAGCTGTGTCCAAAGTTGCTGGCCGGCAAAATGCTTTCTGTCAGCCAACGCTGGTTTGAGTGGTACAGATAAACCAGGCAGGCGGCCGTAAAGCGAACCAAGTCGAGGTAAATTGAAAAAGGCTTGTTCATGCTGCGCTGAGGTGTTTACGACAAGCGGCGTTGCAGTTGTTCAGCGTAACGGCGTGAGGTCGCAAACAGGGTCGCTTTCGGCGGCGACAAGGGTTGGCTAAGTTCTGCTGGACTCAGCAAATCTGCACCAAATCCCCGCACGCAAAAAAGCTGAGAATTGGCAGCCAGGAAGCTGCAGAGTCGCTCAAACCGCTTCACCACCACCCAGTCTGGCGAGGAGGTCGCTGGTTTCAGCATTTCAAAATTGTGCGATACCACCACAAAGTCACGGTGTCCCGCGCGCTGCGCGCTCAGCAATGCGCCGCGCATTTCATCAAAGCTGCACGCGCCAACCTGTGCGTGTCGGTCTTTGCCGAATCCGTCTTTCATCACCGTCACCGGAAACGTTGTCACGCCTTCTGTCTCAAAAGCCTGATCGAACGAATACGTGCTGCGAAGCTCAGGCGCACTGACGTCATAACAGCGGTTCAGACTGGTATCCAGAAAAATCTGATTGCGGTGAAGGGCTTTGAATGTGTCGCCATTGGCTGCAAAGCTGCCTGAGCGGAAGGCGGTGATTGGGCCGCTGCCCGCGCACTCCAGCATTCTTTTTCCGTGCGCAATCAACGCAGTTTGCTCATCAAGCGTGTAGTAGCTCAAATGTTGTCGCTTGGTTGCGCAGTCTTCAATGAGGGGTTGAATGGCCTCGTCCGTCCACTCGGGGTGCAAGTGCAGTTGTACTTCCTGCCCGGCGTCCCGTATCAGGCGCACGATGGTGTCTAGATGCTCCGTGCCAAAACGGGTGGCAAACAGCGGCTCTACAAAGAAAACCCCTTTGAGTCCATGCCTGTTCAGAATGGCCAAGGTCTGGGGCAGTGCGTAGTCCCCGTGGGCTGAGTGCCCATACACATAGCGCTCAAAACTCCCCGGAAAAGACCCGTCAAGATCGTCCCAGCCGTTGCACCACACCTCGATATCGAAAGTCAAAAAGACATTCATCGCGGCACACAGGGGCTCTGCTCGGACCGCATCTCGGCCACCAGACCGGCCACCGCAGAGTGGATCAAGGTAAAGCAAGTCCGAAAATAGGCGTCAGACAGCGTGTGCGGGTCATGCAGATGAATGCGGTGAGGCGTGGCCCAGTGTCCCAGCATGGCGATGGATGCGGGCGGTATGCCTGCTGCCACCAATTTATTGGCATGGCGAATCTCCATCACCAAAAGCAAATCATCGGGTCGAAACGCATAGTCTTTCAAGTCGGTTGCCTTGTGCTGCGACAGGTCAAGACCAAACCGGGGTGCTGTCTCAATGGCCTTGTGAAAGGCAGGTCCACCCGTGGTGGTAGATAAACCAATAGAACACGTGTTGGCCCCCAGTGATTGGGCTACTTGCTCAGCAAATGCACTGCGGTTGATGTTGCCTAGGCATACGAAAACCAGTCTATTCACTTGTTTGGGATTGGGCTGCGTGTGTCTTTGCAGACGGCCAAGTAGAAATTCA
>JBBKVN010000223.1:0-3226 GCA_037968455.1 Rhodoferax sp. | reverse complement strand
CTGAGCTTGCATTGCCGCAGCCCGGACAACAGGCCAATGGCCAGCATGTCGTTCATGGCAATGAAGCCGGTGGCTCGCGTGCCTTCGGCATGAAGCGCCGAGCCACCCGCCCGCCCCAGCTCAGCCATTTCCATTTCGGTCTGGCCCGACGTTACGTCACGAATATGGCTGTTAAATTTCACCTTGTGGATCGCGCAAGCGTCTTGCACCCCGTCCAGTCGCGCAATTCGGCTCACCGAACGCAAGGGGGCGGTCACGTAAACGATCTCGCGGTGGCCGAGCTCGATGAGGTGCTCCGCGGCCATCACACCGGCCCGGTAGTTGTCCAGAGTGACGTAGTCCATGGCCAGAGGTTCAAGCTGGGCCGTGCGGTCAAAACTGACCACGGCCAGCCCTTTGCTGATCAACGGCGCCAAGTGCTCCTGGGCCTGCAAGGAAGAGCCCAGAATCACGCCTTTGACACCTTGCGCCATGAAGGACTGCGCATAGGCCTGCTCCCGCTCAGCACTGCGCTGGGTATTGCACAGCAACACGCCGTAGCCGCGCTCGTTCGCCGTCTCTTCAACCCAGCGCGCCAACGCGCCAAAGAAGGGGTTGGCAATGGACGGAACCAAGAGACCAATCATCGCGATATGGCCTGTTTTCAGGCGCCTGGCCGATTGATTGGGCCGGAAATCAAGTTCTGCAATGACTTGCTGAACGCGCTCTAGCGTCTCTGGCCGCATGCGGGCTTGGCGACCATTAAGAACGTTGGATACCGTGCTGATCGACACGGCCGCACGCCGTGCGACATCCTCAATGGTGACCGTGGTGATTTTTGACACCGCCGTTAAACCCCCATCAATCTCGGCAGCCAAAGTGAGATGCCTGGCACATAGGTGACCAGCAACAAGACTGCAAACAGAATGATGAAGAAGGGCCACATGGATTTCACCACTTGCTCAATCGGAAGTTTGGCCACAGCGCTGCCGACGAACAACACCGCGCCGACCGGCGGCGTGATCAAACCGATACCGAGGTTGACCAGCATGATCATGCCAAAGTGCACGGGATCGATGCCGATGGAGGTGATCACCGGCAACAGAATCGGGGTCAGGATCAGGATCAGCGGGGCCATGTCCATCAGGGTGCCCAAGACGAGCAACATGACGTTGATCAGACCCAGAATCACATAGCGGTTGTCGCTCAGCGAGGTCATGGCAGTGGTGATCTTCAGCGGGATCTGCATCAGCGTCATGATGTAGCCAAAGCTGGCCGCAAAACCAATCAAAATCATGACGATACACACCGTTTTGACGGTGCGGTGCATCAGTTTTGGCAGGTCATTCCATTTGTAGTCGCGGTAGATGAACATGGTCACAAAAAAGGCCCACAGCACGGCAATGGACGCCGACTCGGTGGCCGTGAACACGCCCGACAAAATGCCGCCCAGGATGATGAACATGGTCATCAAGCCCCACAACGCATCAGCGCAGATACCAAGGGCCTCGCGCATTGGAATCACTCGCCCCTTGGGAAAGTTCTTTTTGCGTGCGACATACAAACAATAGGCGCACAAGCTCAAGCCCAGCAGCAATCCCGGCAGCACACCGGCCATGAATAGCGCGGCCACAGACACAGAGCCGCCCGCTGCCATCGAATAGATGACCGCGTTGTGGCTGGGAGGAATCAAAATGGCCTGAACCGAGCCACTGACGGTGACCGCGGTGGCAAAAGAGCGTGGGTAACCGTTCTTCTCCATTTCGGGAATCAGCACCGAGCCAATCGACGCTGTGTCAGCCACAGACGAGCCGGAAATGGCGCCAAAAAATGTCGACGCCAAAATGTTGACCAGCGACAAACCACCTCGCACAAAGCCCACCAACACGCCAGCAAAGGCCACCAACCGGCGCGCCATGCCGCCCTCGGCCATGATGGCGCCCGCCAACACAAAGCAGGGAATCGCCAGCAGCGAAAACTTGTTCACGCCGCTGGCCATTTGAATGGTCACGGCGTCCAGCGGCAGATCAATCCACCACGCACCAATCACGGCCGACAAACCCAGCGCAAACGCCACTGGCATGCCGACCAGCATAAGAAAGGCAAAACTGCCCAAGAGTACAAACGCGTCCATGTCAGAGAGCCTCGTTAATGGGTTGTGAGGGCTCATGGTCGTACGTGACCACGGCGCGATTTTTCTGAGAACCGAAGAAGGTGTTCTCAAGTACAAACAACAGCGTTAAAAAACTGCCAATGGGAAGCGGTAGATAGGTGACGCCCACGGCCAACCACGGCAGCTCCGCCAAACCTTGACGCATCATCTCCATGGACAACTTGCCGCCCCAGATCATGACGAACAGGCAGATGGCAATCATCAACAAGTCCACCAGTTTTTCACACAGATACCGCGCCTGCTTGGGCAGCATATTGGTGAGCATTTCAACGGCGATATGACCGCCCGCCCGGTAGGTGGCGGCGGCACCAAAAAAGGTAAAGATCACCATGAGCAGCACCGCGACGGGCTCTGGCCAACTGGAGCCGGCGCCAAGCACATACCGTGCAAATATGCCCCAAGGAATGATCAAACTCATCAAGAGAATGGCCAAACCGGAGATCCAAATACACCCTAAATAAACGGTGTCAAGCCAACGGTGAATTTTTTCTGTCATGGTGTGTCCTGCAGCTTCATGAGCTGACGAGAAAGAAAACGGGCTCGGCCGGTCGGCCGAGCCCGTTCGGGCGATGGTTTACTTGACGGCTTCAATCCGCTTGATCAAGTCAGCGTACTGCACTCCGTACTTGGCGCGCATGGGCGCCGTCGCGTCATAGAAAGGTTTCTTGTCGAGCGTCACAAACTGGATGCCATAAGCCTTCAGCTTGGCGGTGTAATCACCGACCGACTTGTCCCACAATGCGCGTTGCTCCATCTGTGCCTCGCGCGACAACTTCATCATCAACGCCTGTTCGTCCTTGCTCATCTTGTCCCAGGTGACCTTGGACATCACGAACAGCTCGGGAATGATCAGGTGGGTAGTCTGCGAGTAAAACTTCGGTCCGGCGGTGTACTGGTTGCTGGCGAAGAATGTGGGGGGGTTGTTCTCGGCACCATCAACCACACCGGTCTGCAGGGCACTGAAGGTGTCACCGTGACCCATGCTGATGCCGTTGCCGCCCATGGCGTTCATCATCTCGATGAACATGGGGTTGCCCATGACACGAATCTTCTGACCCTTCAAATCTTCGGGTG
>JBBKVN010000222.1:0-10448 GCA_037968455.1 Rhodoferax sp. | reverse complement strand
GGATGAGTGATTTTTTCGGCTCTGTCAAACAGCGCGTCGCAATACTGGGGTCAACCGGTTCAATAGGCGTCAGCACTCTGGCGGTCATTGGAAACCATAAAGATCGCTTTGAGGTTTTTGCCTTGACCGCTGCAACGCAGACTGACGCGCTGCTTCAGCAGTGCGTGCAGTTTCGGCCAATGTTCGCCGTCATGGCGAGTGAATTGCACGGTCGGGATTTGGAGCGTCAGTGCAAGGCACTCCACCTGTCAACGCGTGTGTTGTGGGGCGCTCAGGCGATCACGGATGTGGCCTCGCATGAATTGGTTGACACAGTCATGGCAGCCATCGTTGGTGCGGCCGGGTTGGCATCTTGTTTGGGCGCTGCACGAGCAGGAAAGCGGTTGTTGTTGGCCAACAAAGAGGCGTTGGTCGTGGGGGGCGACTACTTCATGGATGCTGTCAAAAAAGGCGGTGCAAAATTGCTGCCAATTGACAGTGAGCACTCCGCCATTTTTCAATCGCTTCCAGACGATGAATCCGTATGGGCCAGACAAATCGACAAGCTTATTTTGACGGCGTCTGGTGGGCCATTTCGGCAGCGAGACCCTGCGACATTGCGAGATGTCACACCTGAGCAAGCGTGTGCGCACCCCAATTGGGTCATGGGGAGAAAGATCTCCGTTGACTCTGCCACCATGATGAACAAGGCCTTAGAGGTGATAGAGGCGCGCTTCCTTTTTTGTGTGAGGCCAGAACAGATAGAGGTCATCATTCATCCTCAGAGCGTGATTCATTCAATGGTTCAATACAAAGACAACTCGGTTGTCGCCCAGTTGGGTACGCCAGACATGAAAGTTCCAATTGCCTTGGGTCTGTCGTGGCCCGAGCGGATCTCGTCTGGTGCCGCTGCACTGGACTTCAGAGCGATGTCAGACTTGACATTTGAATCTTTGGACTCGAATGGCCATGACCGTCGATTCCCTGGGCTGGCGTTGGCTTGGTCGGTGCTGGAAAGCGCTCCGGGCTCGACCGCCGTACTGAATGCCGCAAATGAAATTGCTGTTGCAGCATTTCTAGCGAGAGAGATTCGTTTTGATCAAATTCACGTTGTGAACATCGAAACGCTTGCGACAGTGAATACATCACAGCCCCAGTCATTGGATGATCTCCTTGCACTTGATCAAATGTCCAGAATAGCTGCTCGATCAGTGGTGACCGGCCTTGGTCACTAGATTCAAAACGACGGATACATCATGTTGACTGCATTAGCCTTCGTTGTTGCTATTGCTTTGCTGATAGCCGTGCATGAGTACGGTCACTATCGCATGGCTGTGGCGGTTGGTGTGAGGGTGACTCGGTTTTCAATTGGGTTTGGACCACAGTTACTTCGCTGGCAACCCAAGGGATCGCCGACCGAGTTTGTTGTCTGTTTGTTTCCTCTCGGTGGGTATGTGAAGATGCTCGACGAGCGAGAAGCGCCAGTGGATCCAGAAGCCCGGCATTTGGCTTTCAATACGCAACCGTTGAAATCGAGAGTCGCCATTGTGGCAGCGGGACCCGCTGCCAACTTGTTGCTGGCCGTGCTGCTGTATGCGATTGTGAACTGGAGTGGTGTGCAATATCCGGCCGCCATTTTGAGCAGCCCAGACGTTGGGTCCGTTGCAGCCCGCTCGGGGATTGAGGGAGGCGAACGCGTTTTGCGTGCCGCCTTGGCGGATGATGCCATGAGCGACATTGCCTCGTTTGAGGATGTCCGTTGGTTTCTCACACGCGGGGCACTGGATGGAGTTGACGTGCGACTTGAAGTCGAGGGTCCCCGCGCAGATCGCAGTCGGGAAGTATTGTTGCGATTGAGTGGGTTGGAGTCACCTGATGCGAGCGCTCAATTGTTTCAGTTGATAGGCATTACGGGGCCGTTCACGCGTCCGATTCTTGGAGGTGTTCTGCCAGACGGAGCGGCGAACCTCGCAGGCTTGCAAGAGGGAGATTTCGTTCGCAAGTTTGGCGACGTGACGGTGGTTGATGGTCAGCAATTGCGGCAACTGATACGTAATTCAGGCTCAACGGGCCAGGTCATGCCAGCGGTGTGGTCCGTAGAAAGGCAGGGGACCTTGCTTGAAGTGTTGGTTCGTCCAGAAGTTAGGCAAGAAGGCTCGATCCATGTCGGAAAAATTGGTGCTTTTGTTGGTGCTGCCCCGGAGTTCGTCACGGTTGAGTACGGTTTAATCGACGGTTTGTGGAAGGGCGCGGTGCGAACCTGGGATGTCTCGACATTGACCTTGAAAATGATGGGCCGCATGTTGACTGGCGAAGCGTCCCTTAAAAACTTGAGTGGACCACTGACCATCGCCGAGTACGCCGGAAAGTCGGCTGGCCTGGGCTTAACCCAATACCTGTTGTTCCTCGCACTCATTAGCGTGAGCTTGGGTGTTTTGAACTTGCTGCCGCTCCCCGTATTGGATGGTGGCCACCTGATGTATTATATTTGGGAGTTTTTCGCAGGGGCGCCCGTGTCTGATGCTTGGATGGAGCGCCTGCAGCGGGGTGGCATCGCTGTTCTGTTAATCATGATGTCGATTGCCTTTTTTAACGACATCTCCCGCCTATTTGGCTAAAGGTCTGTGCCCTTCGCGGGAAACGGCCTGATTTCTCACTATCAAAAATGACAATTAATCGCTTTCGTTTGCGCTCTGTCGCCGCTGTTGTCTCATTGGCATTTGTAGCCAGCACGGCCTGGGCCGTCAGTCCATTCACGGTACGTGACATCCGGGTTGAGGGGTTGCAACGGGTGGAGCCTGGGACCATTTTTGTGTCAATCCCGGTCCGTGTCGGTGACGTCTACGATGATGAAAAAGGATCTTCGGCAATTAAAGCGCTGTTTGGCTTGGGCCTGTTCAAGGACGTTCGAATCGAGGTCAGCGGTGACGTGCTTGTCATTGTTGTCGAGGAGCGCCCCACGGTGTCTGAGGTGGATTTTGTCGGTACCAAAGAATTCGACAAAGACGTGCTTAAAAAGGCACTTCGAGATGTCGGTTTGTCAGACGGACGCCCGTTTGACAAAGCACAACTGGATCGCGCAGAGCAAGAGCTGAAGCGGCAGTACATCAATCGTAGCTTGTATGCAGCCGAGGTCGTCACTACCGTCACTCCGATTGAGCGCAATCGGGTCAATTTGACGTTCTCTGTAGTTGAAGGAGAGCCCGCCAAAATTAGCGAGATTCGAATCATCGGAAACACCGTTTTCAGCGAGTCGACCTTGCGAGATTTGTTTGATCTGGATACGGGCGGATGGTTGAGCTGGTACACCAAATCGGACCGGTATTCGCGCAGCAAGCTGAATGCGGACATCGAGACACTTCGTTCCTACTATTTGACGCGTGGCTACCTTGAGTTCAAAGTGGACTCGACACAGGTGGCGATTCTCCCCAACAAGCAAGATATTGCGATCGCCATCAACGTAACGGAAGGCGAGCGTTTTGTTGTGAGTGGGGTGAAACTGGAAGGAAACTTTCTTGGCAAGGACGACGAGTTCAAGTCTTTGGTGACCATTCGACCCGGCGAAGCCTATAACGCAGACCAGGTTGCGGAATCGACCAAGGCCATCACAGACTATTTCGGCAACTTTGGGTACGCTTTTGCGCGTGTAGAAGCCCGTCCCGAAATTGATCGCACGACAAATCGAGTGGCCTTGGTGTTGCAGGCGGAGCCATCTCGCCGCGCCTATGTGCGGAAAATCAACGTTGCAGGCAACAACCGTACTCGCGATGTCGTGGTGCGACGCGAGTTTAGGCAATTTGAGGCGTCATGGTACGACGGTGACAAGATCAAACTGTCGCGTGACCGCGTTGATCGGTTAGGTTACTTTACCGAGGTTGGCATTGAAACTCAGGAGGTGCCAGGCTCTCCAGATCAGGTTGACTTGACATTGAATGTGGTTGAAAAGCCGACAGGAAGTATCAGTTTAGGCGCCGGTTTTTCCAGCGGTGATGGACTGGGTTTGTCCTTTGGTTTGAAGCAGGACAATGCCTTTGGCTCGGGAAACTCTTTGGGTATTCAATTGAACACCAGCAAGGTGAACAGGGCCATTGTGTTCAATACAACGGACCCCTATTTCACCCAAGACGGCGTGTCGCGTACTATCGATGTTTATCACCGGACCAATAGCCCCTACCAAGATCAAAACTACTATCAGTTGGTGACCTCCGGTGGCAGTGTCAGGTTCGGAGTGCCGTTCACTGAGACAGATACCGTGTACTTTGGTGGAGGTGTCGAGAGAACAAAAATCGTGCCGGGAACCGCTCTGCCAACGTCCTACTTTAATTACGCTGAGCAGTTTGGATACACCAATACCGCGCTTCCGTTGACGGTGGGTTGGTCAAGAGACCGCCGTGACAGCGCTTTGGCGCCGAACGCGGGTCGATACCAGCGTGCCAATGCCGAATGGTCGGTTGCTGGCGATGCTCGGTACGTCAAGGCCACCTATCAGTTTCAACAATACGTACCTTTGAATAAACAATTCACAGCTGCATTCAATGCTGAGTTTGGGTGGGGTAAGGCGATTGGAGATCGATCCTTCCCGGTCTTTAAGAACTTCTACGGGGGGGGGCTTGGGTCAGTACGTGGTTTTGAGCAGGGTAGCTTGGGTCCACGTGACAGCAGCGACGTCGTCATCGGTGGCAATCGGAGAGTCAATCTCAATGCCGAGTTGCTGACACCTTTCCCCGGTGCCGGCAATGACCGAACATTGAGAATGTATGGTTTCGTTGATGTTGGTAGCGTGTCAGGTCCAGATGGCGTCAATCTCAATGCCAATGAATTGAGGGCGTCGGCGGGTGTTGGTGTAAGTTGGATTTCGCCGGTTGGACCGCTGCGCCTTGCGTTTGCGACGCCGATCAGGAAGTTTGATGGCGATAAAATACAGACTGTTCAATTTCAAATTGGAACCACTTTTTAATGACAAAATTTGCTAAAAAATTTCTTGCAGGATTCGTGGTCGGCGGCTTGATGCTGTCTGCCAACGTCTGGTCGCAGGAATTCCGGATTGGCTTCGTAAGCACTGATCGAATCTTTAAAGAAGCGGGTACCGCCAAAGCTGCGCAGGCCAAGCTTGAGCAGGAGTTCTCTAAAAGGGAGAAGGAACTGGTGGAGCAAGGGACGTCTGTGAAGGCTATGGTGGACAAGTTGGAGCGAGAGGCACCAACGCTGTCTGAAAGCCAGCGGGCTACTCGCCAGCGACAACTTGTTGATTTGGACCGCGAGTTTCAGCGAAAGCGCCGTGAATTTCAGGAAGACCTCAATGCGCGAAAAAATGAAGAACTGCAACAGGTTCTTGAGCGTGCCAACAAGGTCGTGAAGCAATTGGCTGAAACGGAGAAGTACGACCTGATTCTTCAAGAAGCTGTCTATGTCAATCCGAAGCACGACGTCACCGACAAAGTGTTGAAAATCCTGAACGCGGCCGTCACCAAGTAGTGGCATTTGGGGTGTGAGTGATGTGTCTATAACCCTCGGTTCTATCGTCACTGCCTTGGGCGGTGAGTTACATGGTGACCCCAACCTCTGCGTGCTTGGGTTGGCGCCGCTGGAAACCGCAAATCTCAATGAATTGAGTTTCCTTAGTCACCCAAAGTACCAATCGCAGTTAGTGACGACTCAGGCAGGCTGTGTCATCGTAGCGCCCGCGATGACGGGCGTGGCCAAAGCACGTGGCGCTTGCATCGTGATTGAGCAGCCCTACCTTTACTTTGCCAAAGTAACCCAGCTTTGGAAACGCTCGCAAGCGAGCATGATCAAGCCGTTGGTTCACCCAACCGCGGCCATCGATCCTCTCGCAATTGTTCATGAGACCGCCCGAATTGGTGCCTTTTGCGTTGTGGAGCAGGGCGCCCAAATTGGCGCCGGCAGCGAGCTGAAGGCTCGGGTGACGGTCGGAGAAAATTGCATTATTGGTGAGCGATGTTTGCTTCATTCGGGCGTGGTGATTGGCGCAGACGGATTTGGATTCGCTCCGAACGACGGTGCTTGGGAGAAGATTGAGCAACTGGGCAGCGTGCGGATCGGAAATGATGTCGAAATTGGCGCCAATACTTGTATAGACCGAGGTGCACTGAGCGATACCGTGATTGGCGACGGAGTCAAACTGGATAACCTCATTCAAATTGGTCACAACGTACGGGTTGGAAACCACACAGCGATGGCCGGCTGCGTCGGTGTGGCGGGCAGCGCCACCATTGGTGCCCACTGCACGATTGGGGGCGGCGCAATTGTGCTGGGCCATCTGTCACTGGCGGACGGCGTCAATATTTCAGCGGCCACCACGGTAACCCGCTCTATCGCGAAGGCCGGTCATTACACGGGAATGTTTCCGCTGGACGACAACGCGACCTGGGAAAAGAATGCCGCAGCGCTTAAGCAATTGAACCGTTTGCGCGAAAGAATTCGCGCACTGGAAAATACAGTCAACCAATTAAAAGAACAGGATTCACCATGATGGATATTCATAAAATTCTCAAGCAACTGCCGCATCGCTACCCCTTCTTGTTGGTCGATCGTGTGCTTGAGATTGACAAGGGAAAAACCATCAAAGCGTTGAAAAACGTGACGATCAATGAGCCATTTTTTGAAGGTCACTTTCCCCATCGTCCGGTCATGCCGGGTGTGTTGATGCTGGAAGCGTTGGCGCAGGCTGCGGCCTTGCTCGCATTCGATGCGCTGGGAAGCTCGCCGACGGATGACATGGTCTACTACTTTGCTGGTATCGATGGCGCCCGCTTCAAGCGCCCGGTTGAGCCTGGTGATCAACTGATTCTTGAAGTCGAATTGCTGCGCATGAAAGCGGGCATTTTCAAGTTCAAAGGACGCGCCATGGTGGCGGGTGAGTTGGCTGTCGAGGCCGAATTGACCTGCGCGATGCGCTCCATTGCCTGAGGTTATTGCTGTGAGTGCAATTCACCCCACCGCCATCGTCGACCCAGGTGCAGAGTTGGATAGCACTGTGTCGGTTGGGCCCTATTCGGTGATCGGTCCCAACGTGAAGGTGGGAGCCGGTACGACGATTGGCCCACACAGTGTGATCGAAGGACACACCACCATTGGCCAGGACAACCGAATTTTCCAGTTCACTTCCTTGGGTGCAATACCTCAGGATAAGAAATACGCAGGGGAACCCTGTGAACTGATCATTGGTGACAGAAACGTTATCCGCGAGTTTTGTACCTTCAACATTGGTTCGCCGGGTGACACCGGCGTTACCCGTGTGGGGAATGACAACTGGTTGATGGCCTATGTGCATTTGGCACATGACTGCGTCGTCGGAAATCACACGATATTTGCAAATAACTCACAGCTGGCTGGGCACGTCCATGTCGATGACTGGGCGATCCTCGGCGGATTCACGGTGGTGCATCAGTTTGTTCGCATCGGCGCGCACAGTATGACTGCGATGTGTACCCTGCTGTTTGCTGACTTGCCACCATTCGTGATGTGTCAGGGGCAGCCCGCTTCGGCCCGCTCCATGAATTACGAAGGCTTGCGTCGTCGCGGATTTTCTGCGGAGCGCGTGCTGGCCGTGAAAGCCATGCATAAAGCCTTGTATCGCGACGATTTGACCTTGATTGCAGCCCAGGGCCGAATTTCCAGCTTGACCGAAACTACGCCCGAAGCGGAGCCTGATGTGCGTATGATGCTCTCATTTTTGGAGCAGGTTGCGCCCCAGCGCGGCATCGTTCGCTAGATACTGGCTATGTTGACCGAACCGGTTTTGCGGCCAACTTCCGCCTCGGCGACGTCCAAGTCGAACCCTCTGAACGTCGCAATGGTCGCTGGCGAGGCATCGGGTGATTTGCTGGCTGGCTTGTTGTTGGATGGCATGCAAGCCAAATGGCCTGATTTGGCCGCTTCAGGTATTGGCGGCTCCCACATGCGGACGCGCGGGTTTGCCGCCTGGTGGCCCAGTGACAAACTGGCCGTTCACGGCTATAGCTGGGAGGTGTTGAGGCGCTACCGTGAGATTGTCGGCATACGCGCTGAACTCAAGACTCGATTGTTGCAAGACCCTCCATCGCTCTTTATTGGCGTTGACGCGCCGGATTTCAACCTCGATCTGGAAGCTGACTTGAAAGCGGCGGGGGTCAAAACAGTTCATTTTGTCTCACCGTCTGTGTGGGCTTGGCGCCCTGAGCGGGTTGAAAAGATCAAACGCAGTGTGGATCATGTGTTGTGCATCTTTCCGTTTGAGCCCGCACTATTGGCTCAGCACGGCATTCAGGCCACCTACGTTGGCCACCCTCTGGCCAACGTGATTCCGATGGTGCCGGATCGAGCACGCGCCCGCGCTGCCCTGGGCTTGGCTGACGACGATCAAGTTGTTGCCGTTCTTCCGGGCAGTCGGAAGTCTGAAATCAAGCATCTGGCACTGCGCTTCTTTCGGGCTGCAGCCCTTATGAGAAAAGCGCAACCCGCTATTAAATTCATAGTTCCGGCAGTACCAGCCCTGAAGGCCCAAATCGAGCAGGCGGCACGAGTCAGCGGAATGTTTGATCATTTGCAGATCCTTGAAGGCCAGTCACATACAGCTTTGGCCGCTTGTGATGTCACCTTGATTGCCAGTGGAACGGCCACTTTGGAGGCCGCTCTGTTCAAGCGCCCCATGGTTATTGGGTACCACATGAGCTGGCTGTCGTGGCAAATCATGCAGCGCAAGCGACTGCAGCCTTGGGTGGGTTTGCCGAACATTCTTTGTCAGCAATTTGTCGTGCCAGAGTTGTTGCAGGAAGCCGCCTCGCCTGAGGCATTGGCCAGAGCGACCCTGTCGTGGCTTGAAAATGGGCCTGAAGGTGCTGAGAAAATCAGCCAATTGGAAAAAACATTTACCGCGCTGCATCACGAATTGCAGCGTGACACCTCTCAACTAGCTGCCCATGCCATCGAACAAGTCCTTCAAAGCTGACAAAGCCGCGACCCGCCAATCTGCCCTGCTATGGGATATCCCCGGTTTGATTGCGGGGGTTGACGAAGCCGGACGCGGGCCGTTGGCTGGTCCCGTGGTGGCTGCCGCCGTGATTCTGGATGATCTCAATCCAATTGCCGGCTTGGCAGACTCCAAGAAGTTGACCGCTGCGCGACGCGAATGGCTGTTTGATGAGATTCGCTCCAAAGCCCTGTGTTGCTCGATTGCCGAAGCCAGCGTGGAAGAAATTGAGCAGCTCAATATTTTGCAGGCGACGATGTTGGCCATGCGTCGTGCCGTTGAAGGGTTGCGACTCAAGCCCAATAAAGTGCTGGTGGATGGCAATCGCCTGCCGGTGCTCAGCATGATGGCGGAGGCCATTGTGCAAGGGGATGCGCTAGTGCCCGCAATTTCGGCGGCGTCTATTCTGGCGAAAGTGCATCGGGATCGCTGGTGCGCCAAGATTGACTTGGCCTATCCGGAGTACGGGTTTTCAAAGCACAAAGGGTATGGGACGGCTCAACATCTGGCGGCATTGCAGGCACACGGGGCCTGCCCGGAACATCGCAAGACCTTTCGACCGGTGGCGGAGGTGATGCGATGACCACATCACCTGTTCAATTCCTGAGCTCCCGTGACAACCCTTTGCTGAAAGACTTACGGCGGTTGGCAGTTGAGACCACGGCGTATCGCAAGCAGGGGCGCTACTGGGTGGAAGGAGATCACCTCTGTCGCGCCGCCTTGGCTCGGGGTGTTCGGCCCACTGTGGCTGTTTTTTCAGCAACTTTTTGGCCTCTAGCGCCCGTCCAGTATGCGCAAGATGCTATAAAAATAGTAGTGATTCCTGACACCCTGTTCCATGAAATAAGCGGCCTGGAATCTCCATCCAATGTTGGTTTCATTCTCGATATGCCGCTGCTGCAGGCTCTGCAGCCTACGGAAGCGACCGTCATTTTGGATCGTGTCCAGGACGCAGGCAATGTCGGGTCGATTCTGAGAAGCGCGTCGGCATTCGGATTCAAGCAAGTGGTGGCCTTAAAAGGCACCGCCTCGTTGTGGAGTCCGAAGGTACTGCGAGCAGGCATGGGCGCCCATTGGGGTTTGCAACTGACGGAAGGTGCGGTGCTGGATGACTTGAAAACATTGGACGTGCCTGTGGTAGTGACCAGCTCCCATCGGGGAATGTTCCTGCATGAGGGGCTGCGGACCAGCAGCCTTCCCATGCCTTGTGCCTGGGCTTTGGGTCACGAAGGGCAGGGCGTCAGCGCCGAGTTGGAGGCGATGGCCTCGTTGCACGTTCGCATCGCACAGCCCGGTGGCGAGGAGTCGCTCAATGTGGCCGCTGCAGCCGCTATTTGCCTCCAAGCCAGCGCCAGTTCAGCCTTGGCTTGAGTCAAGCCTAGGGATTGCCCTCGGCTATAATGAGAGGCTATCCCGCACCCGCGTACGCCTAGAGCAATCCAAGCCCAATTCCCTTAGTCAGCAATTTCAAGAGTGAACTCTTGAGGCGCTTGGGCGT
>JBBKVN010000221.1:0-15174 GCA_037968455.1 Rhodoferax sp. | reverse complement strand
GTTTCTGGCGTCGGTGTAACCCAGTTGCCGATCGCAATTTCGGCATTTCGTGGCCAGGATTTGGTGTCTCAGAAGATCGCCGCTGTTGTTCAGGCGGATCTGGAGAGGAGCGGCCAGTTTCGAATCGTTGACGCAGGTGGGGTTGCGCTTGACGAAATGACTCGCCCTGACTTGGCGCTTTGGCGGTCCAAGGGGGCCGACTCACTGGTAAATGGGAGCATTTCTCGTCTGGTTGATGGACGGTTTGATGTCCGGTTTCGACTATGGGATGTCGTGCGAGGGCAGGATATTGGGGCTCAGAGTTACGCGGTCACCCAAACAGATTTAAGGTTGGTGGCCCACCAGATCTCTGACTATGTCTATGAACGATTGACAGGGGAGAAGGGCGTTTTTTCCACGCGAGTTGCTTATGTCACTAAGGCGGGGCCGCGCTACCAACTGTGGGTGTCAGATGCTGATGGCGAAAATGCCCAGGCAGCTTTGGCAAGCCCGGAACCTATCATTTCCCCAGCTTGGTCACCCAATGGTGCGCAGTTGGCTTATGTCTCATTTGAATCCCGTAAGCCAGTGATTTACACGCACGATGTTTTGTCGGGAAAACGCCGCTTGATTGCGAATTTCCGTGGGTCCAATAGCGCCCCGGCTTGGGCTCCTGATGGTCGGTCATTGGCCGTCACACTTAGCAAAGACGGCGGATCTCAGCTGTATGTGATCGACGCCAATGGAGGAGAGCCTCGACGTTTGTTGCAGTCAAGTAGCATCGATACAGAACCTGCGTTTTCTCCAGACGGTAGAACCCTCTACTTTGTTAGTGACCGGGGAGGTGCACCTCAAATTTATAAGATGCCATCAGCTGGCGGCAATGTTGAGCGGGTCACATTTACGGGTGCTTACAACATCTCGCCTGCAGTCAGTCCTGACGGCCGATGGTTGGCTTACATCACCCGGATAAATGGTGCTTTTAAGCTGCAGTTAATGGAGTTGAGTACGGGCACTGTGACCACACTGACGGACACAACGGCGGACGAGAGCCCGGGATTTGCACCCAATAGCAAGTTGATCGTCTATGCGACTCAGCAGCAAGGACGCGAGGCGTTGATGACGACGACGCTGGATGGCAAAGTCAAAGCACGCTTGAGCGGGCAAGGCGGCGATTTGAGGGAGCCACATTGGGGCCCCTTCTCAAAACAATAGACTTACAGGAGTATTTTCATGAAATCGATGTTGACAATTTTGCTTGGTGCCGTTTTTTTGGCGGGATGCAGTTCTGCCGTGAAGCTCGACGATGTGCCTGTGGTTGATCGGGCTGGTACGTCGCTTCAGCAAGGTGGTGGGCTGGGTGCTGGGTCTGGATCCGGAGTTGGCAATGGCGGGGTTGCGCCTGTTGATGTTGGTCGATCCAATGATCCAACTGCCGCGCCTGCCGGGCCGAGAATCGTGTATTTTGACCACGACAGTTTCGTCATAAAGTCTGAGTTCCAAGGCTTGGTAGAAACCCACGCACGTCACATCAAGTCATCTCCAAGGAGCAATGTCGCGATTGAAGGTCACACTGATGACACCGGCGGCCGTGAATACAACCTTGCTTTAGGACAAAAACGGGCCGAATCGGTTCGCAATGCTTTGAGTCTGCTCGGCGTCGCTGACGCGCAAATGGAGGCAGTCAGTTATGGCAAAGAGAAGCCCGCGTCAATGGGAAATGACGAGGACTCTCGAGCGAAAAATCGTCGTGCAGAACTCAGTTACCGGTAACCGTGGAGGGTTGAAACAGTGCGATTGACGTATGCCACCATCTGCTCATTGCTCCTTTCATTAGGGGCTGTGACCGCTCACGCCGCGCTTTTCGAAGACGAAGAGGCGCGTCGGGCAATTCTCGATCTGCGACAGCGAGTGGAGTCTTCCAAGGTTGCGTCCGAGCAGGCCGCAAGCAAAGCCAATGAAGATGTGCTCGTTGTTCGTCGAAGCTTGCTTGATTTACAGAATCAAATAGAAACGCTTCGATCTGACATGGCGAAGCTGAGAGGACAAAACGAACAGCTGGTTCGTGACTTGTCGGATACGCTGGTACAGCAAAAAAACATTACGAAAACAGTTGACGAGCGCTTGCGTCCGCTCGAACCCGTAAAAGTCACGGTTGATGGCCGAGAATTTACTGTAGAGCCTATGGAAAAGCGTGAGTTTGATGCTGCCTTGGCCGTCTTTCGAAAGGGTGAGTTTGCGGCTTCGCAGACTGCGTTTTCGAGCTTCCTACGACGTTTTTCGCAAAGCGGCTATCGGCCATCCGTTTTGTTTTGGTTGGGAAATGCCCAATACGCAACACGTGACTACAAAGAGGCCATGGTTAACTTTCGGAGTTTGATCGTCAGCGACCCTGAGCACATTCGTGTTCCAGAGGCGGTTTTGTCAATTGCGAACTGTCAAGTTGAATTGAAAGACAACAAAGGTGCTCGCAAAACACTGGAAGACCTCGTCAAGGCTTATCCACAAGCAGAGGCCGCTATCGCGGCGAAGGAGCGCCTTGCGCGGTTGAAATAGTCAGTCTATGGCCGGGATGTACCCCTGTTGCGACTGACCTTTCTTGTCAACCGCCTGTTGGTGCCTTTGCGTTACCTCGCTAAATGCGGAGTTTTCTGATTCTTTGTTGAATTGGCTTTGCTTTACGAAGCGGGGTGACGCAGCCGGGCGACCGTGATCGATGCCATTTGTGCATTGCTTTTCTTTGTGTGAGGGTTTTCATGGATCGACGCTTTTCGGGCTTGGAGCGGTTATTTGGATTGAAAGGCGCTGGGAGTATTCGCAACGCCCATGTAGCTGTTGTTGGCGTCGGTGGAGTGGGCTCCTGGGCGGTCGAGGCATTGGCCCGCAGTGGCGTGGGACAACTGACGTTAATCGACATGGACCATGTGTCTGAGTCCAATATCAATCGCCAACTTCACGCAGTAGACGCAACCATTGGTCAATCCAAAGTTTTGGCGATGCGAGACCGCATTCACTCGTTCCATTCAGAATGCCAAGTGAGTTGTGTCGACGATTTCGTAGATGCGACGAATTGGCTGTCGCTAGTTCCCAATGGTGTGGATGCAATCATTGACGCTTGTGACCAAGTCAACGCCAAGACAGCGATGGCTGTGTGGGCTCGCCGGCAATCCAAGATTCATTTTATTTCTGTCGGCGCAGCGGGGGGAAAACGTCAACCCCATTTGGTTGATGTCAGTGACATCGCCAGTGTGACCCATGATCCGCTGTTGGCGCAACTCCGCTATCGACTTCGCAAGGAGCATGCGGCCCCCAAAGAGGGGAAAAAAATGGGCGTCTCTTGTGTTTTCAGTCGCGAAGCCGTGGCCCCTCCCGATGCGTCATGCGCCATCGACGGGGACGGGAGTTTGAATTGCCATGGCTATGGCTCGGTCGTTAGTGTGACTGCGACATTTGGTCAATGCGCCGCTGGTTGGGTATTGAATCAATTAGCGATTCAGTCCTGAAGTGAGAAAAAACTAGGTTATAATTTAAGGCTTGGAGAAATGCAACTAGTTTGTTTATTTCTCTAACGGGATGTTAGCTCAGTTGGTAGAGCAGCGGACTTTTAATCCGTTTGTCGTGGGTTCGACCCCCGCACATCCCACCAAATATGCCTTAGGGCAGAGAAAGCCTGATTGCTTATGTGATCAGGCTTTTTTATTTTGTCGCCGCTGGTCTGAGTCACTCATTGGCGCACTGGCGCCAATGAGTGACTCAGACTATTGGATAACAACCGAAGCGCCGTCTCCGCGTGCAGCAATTGATCCAATCACGTGAACTTGTTCGCCCGCTGTCCGAAGGGTTGATGCGCAGGCTTCAGCGTGGGCTGCGTCGATCACCACGACCATGCCGATGCCATTGTTGAATGTTCGGTTCATTTCAATGTCATCGATTCCAGCTGTTGCCTGCAACCAGGCAAACAATTCTGTTTGCGGCCAGCTTCCCTTTTGCAGGTGCGCTGCGGTCCCTTCTGGCAAAACGCGGGGAATGTTTTCGAGCAAGCCGCCACCCGTAATGTGGGCCAATGCCTTGATGGGGTGTTCAGCCAACGCTGCCAACACCGTTTTGACGTACAGGCGGGTCGGCTCCATGACCGCTTGCTTGAATGGTTTGCCGTCCAAAGTGGCAGGCAGTGCGTCGCCAGCTCGCTCAATGCACTTGCGAACCAGGCTAAAGCCATTCGAATGCACGCCGCTGGACGCCAGTCCTAGAACCACGTCGCCCGGTTTGACGGATTGACCGGTCAAAATTTTTGATTTTTCAACCGCACCCACTGCGAAGCCGGCAAGGTCATATTCGCCTGCCGGGTACATGCCCGGCATCTCTGCTGTTTCGCCGCCAATCAAGGCGCAGCCTGAGAGCTCACAGCCTTTTGCAATACCGCCAACGACAGCAGCTGCGGTGTCAATGTCTAACTTGCCGCAGGCAAAATAGTCAAGGAAGAAGAGGGGTTCAGCGCCTTGAACCAGCACGTCGTTGACACTCATCGCCACCAAGTCTATGCCAACGGTGTCGTGCATTGACCATTCAAAGGCAAGCTTGAGCTTAGTGCCCACGCCGTCGGTGCCACTGACAAGCACGGGTTCCTTGTAACGTTTTGGAACTTCGAATAGAGCGCCAAATCCACCAATCCCGGCTAGCACGCCTTCGCGCATGGTTTTCTTGGCCATTGGCTTGATGCGCTCGATTAGTGCATCACCTGCGTCAATGTCGACGCCTGCATCTTTGTAAGACAGGGGGGCGGGATTCAGGGGAGTTGTCATGTAAAGTGCGTTCGTAGTTGCGTTGGAGCGGGCGATTCAGCAGCGCCCTATAAAATTTGCCCTGATTTTAAGGGTTCCTCCACATTCATCTCTATGCAATTCACACCAACTCAAAAAAGAGCCGCAAGCTGGTGCCTATTGGCGGCGTTGATTTCGTTCACTTTATGGCTGCTGGCGCCTGTCTTGACACCCTTTGTCGTCGCTATTGTTTTGGCGTACGCGTTAACACCGCTGGTCGATTGGCTGGACGATGTAGGCAAGCGCCGTCTGCCACGCATGTTGGCAGTCGTGGTCGTAGAGATGTTGTTCATTATTGTTGTGCTCGCCGTGATGCTTCTCGTTGTTCCCATATTGGTGAAGCAATTGCCTTTGATGCGGGAGCAGGTACCTGTGCTTCTGGACACGATGAACTCCACGCTCAAGCCGTTTTTCGCCCAGTTTGGTATCACCTTCTCATGGGATGTAGGCAGTATCAAGGCCTTTTTGCTGAAATACCTCAACGCCAATGCTGACAACGCTTTTGCGTCTGTGATGACCTCTCTTAAACTGGGGGGCAGCGTGGCGTTTGCCATTTTTGGCAATGCCGTGTTGATACCCGTCGCCTTGTTTTACTTGCTTCTGGACTGGCATAAGCTTGTTCCGCGGGTACTTTTGTTTGTTCCGCCTCATATGCGTGGATCGTTTGACAGCTTTACAACCGAAGCCGACGCCGTGCTGGGCCAATATTTGCGGGGGCAATTGTTGGTAATGCTGGTACTTGCGGTTTTCTACAGCGTGGGCCTAGCGCTATTTGGACTGGATTTGGCATTGCCAATTGGTGTGTTTACCGGCTTGGCTGTGTTTGTGCCTTATGTGGGCTTTGGCTTGGGGTTGATACTGGCCACATTGGCGGGTTTTCTGGAGTTCGCCACCTCGGCTGGGCCAACCAAGGCGATTGTGATGGTCGCGGTCGTTTACGGTTTGGGTCAGTTCATTGAAAGCCTATTTTTGACACCTCGCCTGGTGGGTGAGCGGATTGGGCTGCACCCTTTGGCTGTTATTTTCGCGTTGCTGGCGTTCGGGCACTTATTTGGTTTTGTGGGCGTATTGGTCGCGCTACCGGCCAGCGCTGTCTTACTAGTGGCGGTACGGCGGATGCAAGCACACTACCTATCCAGTCAGCTCTATCAAACGGGAGGCCAGTGATGAAACAGATTGCGCTCGACATTGGTCTGGCAACCGGCCCAACCCTTAAATCCTTTTTTGCCGGCCCGAATGAGGCCGCCCTGAGCCACCTGACGTTGTGGGTTGGCGAAAAAGCAGGGGTGGCATTGCGCTCGCCCGTTCCCACCTATTTGTGGGGCAGCAGCGCCAGTGGGAAAACCCACTTGTTGAAGGCCGTGCAAGACGCCTTGCGGGAGCAGGGCGCCAGCGTTGGCTGGTTGGACGCCAATGTACAAGAACCGCCAGAGTTTGATGAGCGCTGGGCCACGATTTTGATGGATGATGTTCACCTGTACAACTCGGTGCAACAGCAGGCTGCATTCAACTGGTTTATCAACGCTCAAACTCATCAGCGCTGGATTTTGGCGGCAGGCACCCTGCCGCCGGCAGACCTGAAATTGCGCGACGACCTGCGTAGCCGTTTGGGCTGGGGCCATGTGTTTCAGTTGCATGTCCTCAGCGAGTCTGAGCGGCGGTCAGTGCTTCGTCAGGCGGCAGACGCCCGTGGCGTCTTCTTGGGCGACGAGGTCATGGACTTCATGCTCAACCGCTTCAGCCGTGACTTGGGCAGTCTGATGGAGTTGCTCGAGCACTTGGACGGCTATGCGCTGCAAACCAAACGCGCCATCACCATACCCCTTATCAAATCCATGCTGGAGAACACTTGACCCATGAAGTTGGCACTTTTCGACCTTGATCACACCCTTTTGCCCCTTGATTCGGATCACGCCTGGGGGGTATTTACTACAACCTTGGGGTGGACAGATCCAGTTGACTTTGGCCGACGCAACGACGAGTTCTATGCCCACTACAAGGCTGGAACGCTCGATATTCATGAGTACATTCGCTTTTCAACCGCTGCTATTCGTCGCCATGGTGCTATGGAATCAGAAGCGGCTCATGCCGATTTCATGCGGGCTGTGATTATTCCTGCCATCAAGCCTCAAGCCCTGAATTTAGTTCGGGCACACCAAGAGACGGGCGATCAGGTGCTGATCATTACCGCGACCAACGAATTCGTGACGCGCCCCATCGCCCCGGCGTTTGGGGTGGATGAGCTGTTGGCTGTTGAGTTGGAGCGAGAAGAGGTTAACGGGGAGAGTGGCTGGTTCACGGGAGAGATCAAGGGCGTGCCGTCGTTTCGCGAAGGCAAAGTCACCAGGCTTGAGGCGTGGCTGGCTGCGCGTGAGCTGCGGTTGGCCGATGTGGAGAGTACTTTTTACACGGATTCCATTAACGATCTCAGTCTGATGGAAAATGTGTCTCATCCCGTCGCAACAAACCCGGATGAGCGCCTGCGCGCCATCGCTGTCCAGCGGGGATGGCGCATACTTGACTTGTTTTGAGTCGTTTTTTATGGTGAAGACAATACCGCCTGTATCTCAGATTGCGCGGATGTCTCTCAAAGTTTCAGGTTTCAATGATTAAAAATTTTATCGACAAGCTGCTCGGCAAGTCCCCGACAGCCGGCAAAGGCAAAAAGCAGCAGTTTGGCAAGCGCGAAGAGGTGGGTGTCGCCACCCACGGAATCAATCCGGCCCTGGTCGACGATCGCGCGCTCAATGTCGTACGCACCTTGAAATCTGCCGGTTTTGAAGCCTACATTGTGGGTGGCGCTGTACGAGATTTGATGGTCGGACTGGCTCCCAAAGACTTTGACGTGGCCACTAATGCTACGCCAGAGCAGGTCAAGGGATTGTTTCGCCGCGCCTTCATCATCGGCCGGCGTTTTCGCATCGTGCACGTTGTGTATGGACGCGGGCGTGAACACGAGGTAATTGAAGTCTCAACATTTCGTGCTTATATGGACAACGCCGCTGCTGAGGCGGTGGCTGGCAATGAGCGCACCAGCAAGAACGAGCTTGCCGGCATGAAGCACGCTGTAGACGCGTCGGGCCGTGTGCTACGCGACAACGTCTGGGGCCCGCAAGAAGAGGACGCGGTTCGGCGTGACTTCACTATCAACGCGATGTACTACGACCCAGAAACGCAGATTGTGGTGGATTATCACAACGGAATTCGGGATGCACAAAAACGCATCATTCGCATGATTGGCGACGCGGCTACCCGCTATCGGGAAGATCCTGTGCGCATCATTCGCGCTGTGCGTTTCTCAGCCAAGCTGAACGCGCTGGGCTTCGAGCTGGAAGCCAAAACGGCCGCGCCATTGATCAAGTCTCAGCAATTGCTTGCCGACGTGCCACAAAGCCGTTTGTTTGACGAGATGCTCAAGCTTCTACAAACCGGCCACGCACTGGCCTCCATTGAGAAACTCAAGGCGTTGGGCATGGCGCGAGGTATTTATCCCTTGCTGGACGTGGTGGTTGAGCGGGCCGCCCAGACTTTTGTCAATGCCGCACTGCGTGATACCGATCGTCGTGTGGGTGAAGGCAAGCCAGTGGCACCCAGCTTTTTGCTGGCCTGTGTATTGTGGGCGGATGTGCGGGACGGCTGGGCGCTTCGGCTGAAGCAAGGCCAGCACTCGCACCCGGCGCTTCAGGATGCCATTGATGACGTGTTCAATGCCCGCATCGGCGATGTGTCGGGGCGCGGCAAGTTGGCCGGCGACATGCGTGAAATCTGGATGATGCAACCGCGCTTTGAGAAACGGGTCGGTAGTGTTCCCTTTGGGCTAGTCGATCAGCCCCGCTTCCGGGCGGCTTTTGACTTCATGCGACTGCGGGCGGATGCCGGTGAAGTCGAAGAAGTGCTTGCTGACTGGTGGCAAGAGTTCAGCATGGCGCATGACGACATTCGTCAGGACATGGTGGACCAGGTTCGGGATGAGCAACAAAAACGCCAACGGGCGCCACGGGTGCACAAAATGCCCAAGGCTCAGCCTACGGATGACGGCGATGCCGATGCACCAGACGCTAACCCATCTGTTTCGCAAGAGGCCATACCTTTCGGTGAAGTTGGTGACGCTCCCAAGAAGCGCCGCCGGCGTCGGCGCAGCACGGGCCCCAAAGCCGCCGGAGAGGCTGCACCGGATTCAGGCGTTTGAATGACGTGCCCCGGCCCTTGGTGACCGCCTATATCGCTTTGGGCGCAAATCTGGGTGAGCCCATTGTGGCCATTCAAAAGGCATTGAAAAGCATCGAGGCAGTTTCAGGGGTGAGCTCGGTGCGTTGCTCCGGCCTCTACTTGACGGCCCCCATTGATTCCAGCGGGCCAGACTATGTGAATTCGGTTGCTGAGCTGCAAACTGAATTGACCGCCCCAGCCTTGCTGGCAGCGTTGCAAGGCATTGAAAGCCAGGCGGGGCGGGAGCGGCCCTACCGAAATGCCCCCCGACTGCTGGATCTGGACATTCTGATCTATGGCCAAGCAATGATCAGCAGCCCTTTGTTGACAGTGCCGCATCCCCGGATGTATGAACGGGCGTTTGTCTTGATCCCTTTGGCAGAGATTTCGCCTGAGCGGGTCAGTGCCGCTCAATTGCGGGCGGTCAACGACCAAAAGATCACTCGCCTGGCCACTTAGGGCCAGGCCAAACAGGCGCCGTTGTCAGCGCCGGTTCTGCTTACTCCAGTTCAGCGATCAGCTCAATCTCGACACACGCACCCATTGGAATCTGTGCCACGCCAAAAGCGCTGCGGGCGTGAGCACCCTTGGCAGCAAAGACTTCACCAAACAATTCGCTGGCACCGTTGGTTACCAAGTGTTGCTCGGTGAAATCACCTGTTGAATTGACCAAAGACATCAGTTTGACGATGCGCTTGACGCGGTTCAGGTCGCCCACAGCGGCGTGCAAAGTACCCATCAAATCAATCGCGATGGCGCGGGCGGCGGCTTTTCCTTGCTCGGTCGTCGTGTCTTTACCCAACTGGCCGACCCAAGGCTTGCCGTCCTTCTTGGCGATGTGACCGCTCAAGAACACCAGGTTGCCACTCTGAACAAATGGGAGGTAGGCCGCGGCGGGCACAGAAACGGGGGGAAGGGTGATGTTGAGTTCGCTCAGCTTGTCATAAATGCTCATGATGTCTCCTTGGTGGTTTGATGGTCAAATTGGCCTTCGGCCCTTATTCTACTTGCGCAAGCAGCTACTATATTAATAGCGTTAATGTCAAATTAGCTAAGCTTGAAACTGGCTTTGGGATGCGCCGCCCGGGGGCATTGGGCTGAACTGCGGCAGGGGTGGCAAAGAATGGTCGTCAAGCAGCGGCTCTACGGTGACACCGACCGTCAAGGTGTGACTCGCGCCGCCGTGGATGACCCCACGGATTGGGGACACATCGGCAAAGTCGCGTCCGGTGCCCAAAGTCACATAGTCCTCGCCGGGGGAGTGCCATCCCGCCCGGTTGTTGGTGGGGTCCAGGTCGCACCAGCGATCATCTACTGGCAGGTCGGGAACATAGACTGCCACCCATGCGTGGGAGGCATCGCTGCCTTGGAGCTTGACCGTGCCGGGCGCCGGTTGCGTCAACAAATAGCCGCTGACATAACGGGCCGGCAGCCCAAGGGCACGCAGGCAGGCAATCATGATGTGCGCAAAGTCCTGGCAGACACCTTTGCGCTGGGCCAGCGCCTCGCGGGCGGGGGTGTTGATCTGGGTGCTTTCGCTCTCGTAGGTGAAGTCGGTGTAAATCCGGCGCATCAAGTCAGTAGCGCCGTCCAGCACGCCAACCCCTGGCCCGAAGCTCGGACGCGCATAGGCGGCAAAGTCTGCATGGCGGGGGCAGAACGGGGAGGTAAAAACATACTCCGCTGCCTTGTCCAGGCGCTGTCCGGATTGGTAGCGAAAATGGTTCTGAGTGTCTTCCCACGACAGTGTGCTGAGCGGCAATTCGCGGTAACTGGTGAGCACCACACTCTTGGCCACCACGCGCAGGGTTTCATGGGCTGAATCCAGTGAGAAAAAGCTGCGCAGGTTGCCAAATACATCCTCGTTTTGTGTAAGTTGGGCAGGGGGTGGATCAATGCTCAAGGTGTGGCTCAGCAGTTGCTGGTGCCTTGTGTGAAGCGGTCTCAGATAAGCCAGGTGTTGGGCTGTTTCAACCGCCGGCGCATAGTCATAAAAGGTGTCGTGCGTGACTTGCAGCCTCATGGTGCGGTCTTCCGTATTTTTGCTTCAGCCGAGTGGGTGAAGTAAGTGGTGCTGATGGCGTCTGACACTTCAGATGACGCGGCTGAGCATTGCAGCATCAACTCATTCAGGGTGAAGTAATAGTCTTGCCGTCCCTCAGTTCGGCTGGATGAGTTGTCTTCCCTAGGCTGGGTCTCGCAGAGTGGCGCCAAGCCTTGAATGCTGGGGTCGGGCACCCGCAGCGAGAGGGCACTAAGTTTGCCGGGCTCGCTGCCTGCAAGTTTGGCCAGTCTGCCTCTCAAGGTGTGAGCGACCCAGTTCAAGGAGCGGGGGTTGTCCCGGTCCAGAACCAGCAAATCAATCAAGGCTGGCAAGTCCCGGTTCTGTTGGAACTGCGCGTGAAAGGTGATGGCGCTGTCAAACAGGGACAACATGGCGTCAAAACCACCGTCTGAGTCAACGGAGCCGGTGTCGAACCCACAGAAAAGCGCGTTGGCCAGGAAGCTAAGTCGCTCAATGTGGCGGCCAATGCTCAGCAAGCGCCAACCGTCATCACGTGTCATCCGATCGGTTTGGGCGCCGGTGATAGCAGCCATGTGGTCGCTGCTGTCACGCAAAATTTGAAGGGCTTCGACGTGAGAGAAATCCGCCGACACAATAGGTTCGGCGCACCGCGAAAACAGCTGCTCTTCCGCCCGGACCAGAATGCGCCAATGCTCCTGGGACAGTCGCTCCCGCACGCTGGACCCGGCTTGCTTGAGCGCCCGCAGGTAGTAACCCACGCTGGTTGCCCCTGTAGAGGAGCTCAAACCCGCAATCAGGGAACGCTCAAACACGCGGCGAGAGAGACCGGCTGCCGGAACGTCAGGAAGCACCAGTGTGTTGGAGACGGCCATTTGGCTTAGCCAGTCCAACAAGGGCTCTGAGGAGCGCTCCTCTCCATTCAAACATTCCAGCGTCAAGCGAGCCAGGCGAATCGCATTTTCAGCCCGTTCGGTGTAACGACCCAGCCAAAACAAGTTCTCGGCGGCTCGGCTGGTCACCATTCGTTTGCGCTGCGCCAAGGCTGCGGGCGTGAAATTGGGTTGCAGTAGGGTGGTTTGATCGACCGGCCCCCGTGTCAAGGCCCAGACGTCGGCGCTGCTTCCGCCCCGTTGCATGGACGCGATCTCCGATGATTGACTGGCAACCCGCGCCAAGCCGCCCGGCAACACCCGCCAGGACTGCGCGCCGTCGCTGACCACGAAGACCCTCAGGACCACCGAGCGCATGGCCATGTGGGCCGCCTCACCAGCGAGTGAAGCAGGCGCTACCGCGCCCGGCCAGGTGGGCATTTGAGAGAGCGGCATATAGGTTTGCACGGTGTGCCAGTCCGGATTGTTCGCAATGCGCTGCTCCCATTGTGAAATTGCTTCGGGCGTCAGATCGCGTCCGAGCACGGCGTTGAAGCTTCCTTGCGCCACCGCGCCTGGGTAGGTTGGTTTCACCACGCAAGCAGGCAACCGTGCCAGCGCTTCCTTCATGGCCGTGGCTTCACCGCACCACCAGGTGGGCAAGGAGGGCAGCTGCAATTCCTCTTGATTCAAGTGCTCTGATAACCCGGGTAAAAACCCCAGCAAGGCCGGCGACTCCAGGAAGGCCGAGCCTGGAGCATTGGCCACCAGGACGTTGCCCGCCCGAATGGCCTGCAGTAGTCCAGGAACGCCCAGGGTTGAATCAGGTCGTTGCTCAAGCGGATCCAGGTACTCGTCATCCACCCGTTTTAGGATTGCGTGAACAGGCACCAGGCCCTTGAGGGTCTTTAGATACACATGTTCGCGACGAACCACCAGATCGCTGCCTTCGACCAGGGTCAGGCCAAGGTAGCGCGCCAAATAGGCATGTTCAAAGTAGGTTTCGTTGTAAGGGCCGGGTGTCAACAGAACCAGATGAGAGCTGGATCCAGCGGGGCTCAAGCGCTTGAGGCTATCCATGAGTGCCCGGTACGTGGCGGCGAGCCGCTGCACTCGCATGCTTTGAAACGCTTCGGGAAATTGGCTGGAAATGGCGAGTCGGTTCTCCAGCAAGTAACCCAGACCAGAAGGTGCTTGTGTACGTTGCCCAATCACCCACCAGTTGCCATCGGGGCCGTGGGCCAGGTCAAACGCCGCAATGTGCAGGTAGGTGCCGCCAACGGGCCTGACACCTTGCATGGCGCGCAAGTAGCCCGGATGACCGTGTACCAGCGCGGGTGGCAGCAGTCCCTGGTGCAGTAGGGTTTGCGGGCCGTACACATCGGCCATGATGCTTTCCAGCAATCGCATGCGCTGGCGTACGCCGGCTTCAATTTTTTGCCAGCAGGTCGGATCAATGAGCAGGGGAAACAGGTCAAGCGACCACGGGCGTTGGGGGCCACCTTCGTCAGAGTAGACGTTGTAAGTCACACCGTTGTCGCGGATTTGCCTTTGAAGGCTTGCCAGTTGCTGATTCAGATCGCGCGGGCTTTTGGCGTCAATTTGCTCAAAAAAATCACACCAATCGCCAGCCAGCGACGTTGCTTGGGCCAACGATTTTGATGGTTCTTGCGCCAGATCGCGGGTGCGCGGCTCAACTTGCCCCCGCAACTCATCAAAATGCCCTGGTCGGGCGGCACCGGCCAGCGGCGTTGGAAATTGGCGGCCTCTATCGGGCTTGTGGTCTTCACTTGTCTCGTTCATGTCAGCCAAGTATGCCAGTCTGTGGCGTGTCCGGCTTGATCTGGCCTGTGGCAGCTATTCCATTGACTCCTTGGGTCTGGACAATGTCATTGTTGGCGCACGACCGCGTCCAGTTCCAGAGCAAGGATGGAACGCGCGGCTTCATTGGCCGCTGCGTTGCTTGAATACGGCCCCACCCTGACCCGAGAGCGCTGGCCCTTCGTCGTGTTTAACGCAGTCGTGGTGACAGGTAGGCCTGCTGCTTTCAAGCGCTGGTGGGCTCTTTTGGCGTTGTCAGCATTGGCAAATAAGCCGACGTTGACGTAGTAGGGCGCTGTGACCGATTTGCCGTTCTTCACAGACTGGATGGTTTGCGCCGGTTGCGGATCAGTCACAACCGCTTCGGCTTGAACAGGCGCTGGTTCCGGCGTAATTGCCACGGGCGTTGGATCGGGTTCGATTGTTGGCGCCACAACCGGCGCAGGCTCAGGGGCTTGCGCAACCGGCAGGGCGACGCTCACGTCGGAGACGCCGAGCATCGCAGGTGTAAGAGCCGTCTCAGTGATGGGCGATGGCGGGGGCTCGCTGATCTGTTGTGGGTTATCGCCAGTCAAAAAATGACCCGCTACGGCGCCGATGGTTGCCAGATTGATGGCGATCAGACTCAGGAATCGATTTCTTGAGCTGGATTGAGCTGCCAAGCGGTCACAGGCTTGTTGCAGCGAGGTGGTGTGATTCAAGGCCTGTGCCATACGCTGCCGACAGTCAGCGTGAAGCCAGGTGTTTCCAAACAGGCCAGGTAGCACAAAGCTCAACATCAGCATGGCGATAGCCAGCACAAGTTCCAACTCGGTGGAGAGGTTGAAAACCAGGCGACCGAGCCCGAAAACCAATAGCGTTGTCCCCACCAAAGCGCCGACATAGATGGACGCGGCTCGCCAAAGCCTGCGAAACAGCATCCAATTCAGGGTGTAGAGACTGGCTGCTGTGTTCCACCGGAGTGCGATTTTTGTGGTCGACTCAAAGCCGCTGAAGATGGGCAGGTAATAGTCTGCGTTTAACGGGCCAATGGCGGCCCGGTAGAGCGCCTGTGTTGCGCTTTCCCTCGATGTGTCGAGAGTCGTCTTGTCAGCAACGGGGGGCACGTGGGGGGAGGGCATGCAATATTCTGGCATGGGGCGAACGGCTACTCGCCACCCGGCGTGATGTCGCTTATGGAAATTGGTTGACAATCGAGGGTTGACTCAATGAAGAACCCCATGACCAGCACTATTCCCGAAGACACCGTTCAAACCGAAGAGACCTCCCTGTCGGAGAGCCCTGCCAAGGCAACCGCCGGCACCATTTCAGTGCAGCCGGTTCTGGAAAAACTGTTTGAACTCTATCCCCATTTGTTTGGAGCTGCGTTTCTGCCCTTGAAGCTTGGCGTTTTTCAGGAATTGCTGGCGGTACACCCTGATCAATTTGAACGCGAAAGCCTGAAGTTGGC
>JBBKVN010000220.1:0-6340 GCA_037968455.1 Rhodoferax sp. | reverse complement strand
GACCAAGCTACGCCCCGCCAGCACCTTGTCCAAACCGGGCACCGCCGACAACAACTGATCAACGCCAACCTGTGCCGCCGTATAGCCAATGTTGTCAGCGGCCGAACTGGCCGTGCCTGCAATCGTGCCACCTGTGCCCAAAACCACTACTTTTTGAGAATGAAGAGAAATAGCCACTTGCGAACTTTCAAAAACTGGTTAAAAATACAGTTACTGGATATCAACACAGTGTGTATAGACCCACAGCAAGACCACCATTCACAGAAGGAGTCGCCATGCTTGAAAGCCCCAAACTCACCGCCCGCCAGCAACAAATCCTGGATCTCATCAAAAGTGCCATCACTCGCACTGGCGCCCCCCCTACCCGCGCCGAGATTGCCAATGAGCTGGGCTTCAAGTCCGCCAACGCGGCTGAGGAACACCTGCAAGCATTGGCCCGCAAAGGCGTGATCGAACTGCTGAGCGGAACCTCCCGTGGCATCCGGTTAAAAAGCGAGGCGCTGCGCTCCCTCAATGAATCTCGCAGCAAAAACCTCACGCTGTCACTGCCGGGCATGTCCCAACTGATGCTGCCACTGATTGGCCGTGTTGCGGCCGGCTCGCCCATTCTCGCCCAGGAACACGTGGACAAAACCTACTACCTGGAAGACAGCCTCTTTCAACACAAGCCAGACTACCTGCTGAAAGTACGCGGCATGTCCATGCGGGATGCCGGCATCATGGACGGTGATTTGCTTGCGGTGCAAGCCAGCAAAGAGGCCAAGAACGGTCAGATTGTTGTCGCCCGCTTGGGAGACGACGTGACTGTCAAGCGTTTTCGTCGCAACAAACATTTGATTGAATTGCACGCCGAAAACCCGGACTACCAAACCATCGTGGTCGAACCTGGCGAAGCCTTTGAGATCGAAGGGCTGGCGGTCGGCTTGATTCGCAACACCATGCTGATGTAAACGGCCCGCTGAAAGGTTCATCATGAAAAAGCTACATTCCACCTCCCCCAGCTTGCTGGCACCACTTCAAGGGTTTTGGCGCTGGTTAATGCCGACCGCCCTGCAAAGCTCGCCGGTTGCTGATGAAGTTTGTCTCGGCTTTTCTGCAAATGGTTTTGACACTGCGCGCCAGTGCTTGACCCGCCCAACGCGAGCCGCGGTCCGGCCCTTGCGCATTGTGCGAGTGATTGACCACGACAGCAGTCCCGCCAACGTGGGCCGCATGGTGATTTCGGGGCGCATGGCCGATGTCTGCGCGGAACTCGATCGGCTGGTTGCGCGCGAGCAAACCTTGCATTGACCTTGGTAGCGCCATGCTGGATCGCTGGGTGGCCCGAGCCATTTGATGCCAGCAATTGGCGATCGCGTTCATTGCCGAGGCACAATGGCAAGCTATGAACATTGTGATTCTTGACGATTACCAAGACGCCGTCCGAAAACTGGAGTGCGCCAGCCGACTTGAGCCCTACCAAGCCAAGGTATATACCAATACGGTCAAAGGGCTCGGGCAGCTGTCAGTGCGCCTCAAAGATGCAGACATTTTGATTCTCAACCGGGATCGCACCCATCTGACACGATCACTGATTGACAAACTCCCCAAGCTCAAACTCGTCGTTCAAACTGGCCGCATTGGCCCTCATGTCGATGTTGCCGCTTGCACGGAACGGGGCATCCCTGTCGCTGACGGTGTGGGCTCTCCTTATTCCACTGCTGAGCTCACATGGGCGCTGGTGATGGCGGCGACCCGCCGCTTGCCTCAGTACATTGGCAATTTGAAACACGGCGTGTGGCAGCAATCGGGCCTGAAAACAAGCTCAATGCCCCCCAACTTTGGCCTGGGCACATTGCTAAGAGGAAAGACCCTTGGCATTTGGGGCTACGGAAAAATTGGCCAACTGGTGGCGCAATACGGCAAAGCGTTTGGCATGAGTGTGGTGATCTGGGGCAGACCTCCGTCCAGGGAGCGCGCCATTCTTGACGGCTACGACACGGCCATTGGGCGCGAAGAGTTTTTTGAACAGTGTGATGTGATCTCCTTGCATCTCCGGCTGAACGAAGAAACCCAAGGCATCGTGCGCGCCGAAGATCTGGCACGAATGAAGCCGACCTCGCTTTTGGTCAACACCTCGCGTGCCGAACTGATCGAAACGGACGCCTTGATCAGCTCCCTGAACCGGGGGCGCCCCGGTATGGCTGCAATCGACGTGTTTGAGACCGAACCGATTCTGCAAGGCCACGCCTTGCTGCGTTTGGAAAACTGCATTTGCACACCTCATATTGGCTACGTTGAGCAAGACAGCTATGAGCGCTATTTTGGTGCAGCGTTTGACAATGTGGTCAATTTCATCAAAGGCACGCCGACCAACATTGTCAATCCGGGCGCACTGCAGGTACGCCGATAGGCCATCCAACAAGCTTACCTGGATCACCAGGTGTCCAAAGCGGTATCAAGTTTTTAATCCGGATCAGCCCAAGCAGGCGACAAGCAAGCGGAGAAATTCTCAATCATGAATCCAGTTTTCCAACAGGTCGGCATAGTCGGCGCCGGTGCCATGGGTCGCGGAATTGCACAAATTGCGACGCAAGCCGGCAGTCACGTCATGATGTTTGACATGCAGAGCGGTGCCGCGGAAGCGGCCCAAATCTCGGTGTCTTCTCAATGGGATCGAATGTGTGAGAAGGGGAAATTGGACGCCGCTCAGGTTGCCTCCTTGAAGTCCCGTCTGCGCTGTGCCGGGTCCCTGGACGATCTTGCCTCCTGCGATCTCGTCATTGAGGCTGTCGTGGAGCGGTTGGACGTCAAAACCAGACTGATGTTCGAACTGGAAGCCATCGTTCAACCTCGCACTGTGCTTGCGAGCAACACATCATCCTTGTCAGTGACGGCCATTGCCGCCGGGCTGGGGCGCCCCGAGCAAGTGGCGGGCTTTCACTTCTTCAACCCCGTCCCCTTGATGAAGGTCGTGGAGGTCATTGCAGGCATCAAGACATGTCCAGGTGTCTGCGCGGCTTTGGTCGACTACGCTCGTCAAATGGGACACACCCCCGTGAAGGCGCAAGACACTCCGGGTTTCATCGTGAATCACGCGGGCAGGGCCTATGGGACCGAGGCCCTGCGTATCGTGAATGAGGGCGTCACAGACTTTGCCACCGTTGATCGTATTTTGAAAGATCAAATTGGATTCAAACTCGGCCCCTTCGAGCTGATGGACCTGACGGGCCTGGACGTGTCGCACCCGGTCATGGACGCCATTTATCACCAATACTTTGAAGAGCCACGCTACCGCCCCAGCGTCATCACTGCCCAGCGCCTCGCCGGTGGGTTGCTGGGTAAAAAATCCGGCAAAGGCTTCTACGTTTACGACGACGGGGTCGCTCAGGTCAATGCAGAGCCCCCAGCGCCTCAGGTTGAAGAGATTCCTCCCGTATGGGTGTCACCCCGCGCCGCCCGCCGGATGGAGCTATTGACCTTGCTCAGGGACTTGGGCGCAACAATTGAAACGGGTGCGTCGCCCTCTCCTAACGCACTGACTCTGGTGGCTCCACTGGGCTTTGATATCACGACCATGGCGGTAGTTGAACGTCTCGACCCAGCCCGCACCATTGGCATCGACATGTTGGTTGACGATGCCAGTAGCAAACGACGGGTACTCGCCACCAATCCCGCCACACGGCAAGACATGCGTCAAGCCGCGCATGCTCTCATGGCCCGAGATGGCAAATCAGTCAGTGTGATCAAGGACAGCGGCGGCTTTGTGTCGCAGCGTGTGGTGGCCGGCATCGTGAACATTGGATCGGACATATGCCAGCAAGGTATCTGCACGCCCGAGGATCTGGAATCTGGGGTCACACTGGGTCTGGGCTACCCTCGCGGACCACTGGCAATGGGCAATGTTTATGGACCAACGAACATTCTTGAAATTTTGTTCAACATGCAGACCGTTTACGGGGATCCACGGTATCGCCCCAGTCCCTGGCTACGTCGACGCGGAGCCATCGGGTTAAGCCTCTTGCATCGCGAAGATTAGGTCCAGTTAAAGGCGTTCGGCATCACGCCAGCGCTTGCGGCGACAGGAAAAACCGCTGCGTCGTCTGTCGCATGCTCTCATAATTATTCCTGACTCCAATCTCCTCGGACAGGCACGCCTCATACCGGCGGACAACATGCAGACACTCTGGTGACAACCCTGATACGCCGTGATCGTCTCGCGCGTGACAATGGTCCGGTTATCAGTCACCGAAAAGACAGGCCATGGACGATCCAATTCTTACTATTGAAGAACGCGAATCAATCAACGCCGGGCGTTGGTTTTCATCTTTATCACCATCACTGAGACACGACATACTGCGATGCGCTTATGTGAAACGCTTCAAAGACGGCGAATTGATTGCCGCCAGAGGGGAATCCCCAGAGGAGTGGATAGCCTGCGCACGCGGCGCGGTGCGGGTGAGTTCAACCTCGATCACCGGAAAACAGATCACCTTGACTTATGTCGAACCGGGCATCTGGTTTGGCGATGTGGCCATCTTCGATGGCGACCGACGAACACACGACGCCTGCGCGCATGGCGAGACGACCATTCTTTGTGTTGCCAGGGCAGATTTCAAGAAAATTCTGGCTCTGCATGTCGAACTGTACGAAGCGCTCTTGCGCTTGCACGCGCGGCGTATTCGCCAACTCTTTGGGCTGGTCGAAGACCTCAATACATTGCCATTGCGGGCCAGACTGGCCAAGCAGCTTTTGCACCTGGTGCGGAGCTATGGCGTGCCCTCCCTCAGCAATGCGGCGGAACTTCGCATAGGACTGCAATTGGCGCAAGAAGAACTCGCGCAGTTGCTTGGCGCCTCTCGACAGAGAGTCAACCAGGAGCTCAAAGCCATGGAACGCGACGAGGTGATTCGCATTGAGCCGGGTGGTCTCGTCATATGCGACCGCGACGCGCTTTTGCGCATCACTGAGGCCGACAACAGCTAACCCCCACAGTTCCTTCGACGGAGAACCATGAGCAATTTTGACCACTTCACTGGCACACGGGCTGTGTCCGACAAACAGGCGTTTGACATAGACGCCCTCACCTCTTGGCTAAAGGTTAATCTGCCAGGTTTTGCAGGGCCCGTTGCCGTTGAGTCGTTCAAAGGTGGGCAGTCCAATCCAACCTACAAGCTCACAACAGCTACCCAGTCCTATGTGATGCGAGCCAAGCCCGGCCCGGTCGCCAAACTACTCCCCTCTGCCCACGCCATTGAGCGTGAGTTTGCGGTAATGAGTGGCCTTCAGGGCACAGAGGTTCCGGTGCCGCACATGTTGTGTCTGTGCGAAGACGAGTCTGTCATCGGGCGGGCTTTCTACATCATGGAGTTCATGGAAGGACGGATTCTGTGGGATCAAACCCTGCCCGGCATGAGCAACGCTGAGCGCGGTGAGATTTATATGGAAATGAATCGGGTCATTTCTTCACTTCATTCGGTCAACTATGTGAGCCGCGGTTTGGCCACCTATGGCAAGTCTGGTAACTATTTCGATCGCCAGATCGCTCGCTGGAGCAAGCAATACCTCGCTTCTGCCGATGGCTCAGGCCCAATGAGCCAACCCATTCCGGAGATGGAGCAGCTTATGCAGTGGCTCCCTCGAAACATCCCGGCCATGGCGCGCGCTGAAAAAATGGTCAGTATTGTTCATGGGGATTACCGCCTGGACAACCTGATGTTTCACCCCACAGAACCCAGAATCATTGCGGTGCTGGACTGGGAGCTTTCCACATTGGGCCATCCATTGGCAGACTTCAGCTATCACTGCATGGCCTGGCACATTCCACCTGGCGCCTTTAGGGGCATCGGTGGACTGGATGTCAGCAGCATGGGTATTCCAACTGAAGAGGAATACATCCGCCTGTACTGTGAAAGAACCGGGTTGGTCAAACCAGAGCAACTCAAGGCTGACTGGAATTTCTACATGGCCTATAACTTGTTTCGCATCGCCGCCATCTTGCAAGGAATCGCAAAGCGCGTGGAAGCGGGCACGGCCGCCAGCGCACAAGCCGTTAGCTCGGCAGCAGGTGCCAGGCCACTCGCTCAAATGGCCTGGAAGTTTGCCCGGCAATCCGCAACCTGACCCACTTCGTCTCGGCAATATGACAGCCGACCCCCCTCCACTCCACCTTCATCGAAAGCACCCACATGGATTTTGACTACTCCCCCAAGACCAAAGAACTCCAAGCCCGATTGCAGGCGTTCATGGATGAACACATTTATCCGAACGAAAGCACTTATCAATCGGAGATCGCAGCCAACACCGCATCCGGAAAACGCTGGACGCCGCTCCAAACCATTGAGAACCTCAAGCCAAAGGC